>NZ_LSKG01000116.1:0-33009 GCF_001557005.1 Sphingomonas sp. CCH15-F11
TGTCAAGGCGAGCCCGCTCGCGCGCCGCATCGCCGCCGAAAAGGGGATCGACCTGTCCGCTCTGGCGGGCAGCGGACCGGCCGGCCGCATCGTCAAGGCGGACCTGGAGGGCGCGAAACCGGGCGCTGCGCCCGCACCGGCCACATCTGCTGCCCCCGCGCCCGCGCCGGCCGCCACGCCTGCCCCGGCAGCCGCCGCGCCGACCGAGCCCAAGGCGGTTTGGTATGACGAGACGATCCCGCACGAAGTCGAGAAGCTTTCCAACATCCGCAAGACGATCGCGCGCCGCCTGACCGAGGCGAAACAGACGATCCCGCACATCTACCTGACCGTCGATGTCCGGCTGGACGCGCTGCTCAAGCTGCGCGGCGAGCTCAACAAGTCGCTCGAGGCGCGCGGGGTCAAGCTGAGCGTCAACGACATGCTGATCAAGGCACTGGGCGTGGCGCTGATCCAGACGCCGAAGTGCAATGTCACCTTCGCCGGCGACACGCTGGTCAAGTACAGCCGCGCCGACGTGTCGGTGGCGGTATCGACGCCGTCGGGCCTGATCACCCCGATCATCCGCGATGCCGCGAGCAAGAGCCTGTCGGCGATCTCCACCGAGATGAAGGAACTGGCCGCACGCGCCAAGGACAACAAGCTCAAGCCCGAGGAATATCAGGGCGGTACCGCCAGCATCTCCAACATGGGCATGTTCGGCATCACCCAGTTCGATGCGGTCATCAATCCGCCGCAGGGCATGATCCTGGCGGTCGGCGCGGGCGAGAAGCGGCCGGTGGTGATCGACGATGCGTTGCAGGTCGCAACCGTCATGTCGGCGACCGGCAGCTTCGACCACCGCGCGATCGATGGTGCGGACGGCGCGCAGCTGATGCAGGCGTTCAAGGCGCTGGTGGAACAGCCGCTGAGCTTCATCGCCTGATCACGGGGGAGGGCGGGCGATGGGCCGTCACACGCTGGTCGAGTTGCTCCACATCGCCGCCGGGCTGGTGGCGACGGTGGCGATTACCTGGGCGTCGGCCTGGTCCTATCCGCTCGGGCGCAACGACATCTGGCTGGTCGGTTCGGTCGCGTTCGTCGTCGTCCTGCTGATGGGGGTGCGCCCGGTGCGCGAGGCGCTGGCGAAGGATCGGGCCAAGGACCGCGCCGCGCGTGGCTGATCCCGACGCCGCGACGCCGCCATCGGGCCAGCCCGCGATCAGGGTGACGACGATGCCCGCGGATGCCAATGCCTATGGCGACATTTTCGGCGGCTGGCTGATGAGCCAGATGGACATGGCCGCCGGGCTGGTCGCGGCGCGCTATGCCAAAGGGCGGGCGGTGACGATCGCGATGGACGGAATGCAGTTCCACGCGCCCGTCGCGGTCGGCGACGAAGTGTCGGTCTATGCCGAACTGGTCCGCGTCGGCCGCACGTCGATGACGATCGAGGTCGAAGCCTGGCGGCGCGACCGCCACCAGGAAGAACAATGCCGGGTGACGCAGGCGCGGTTCGTGTTCGTCGCGATCGACGCGCACAAGCGGCCGCGGGTGATTGCGGAGTAGGGCGATTCTGTGTACACTCTGGATGACACGGAGGCGTTATGATCGAGCTCGGCATACGCGAATTTCGCAAGCGGCTGACGGAAGTGACGGGTGGCACCGATTTGGTGATCATCACTAACAACGGCACGGAAGTGGGCGCATATTTGCCCAAGCGTTGGCTTCGGGACATTGCGCGGGCGCGCAAGGCGGCGGATGCTGTCGCGGATGCGCAGCGCGAACTGCGCGCGCGCGGTATCGACCTTGACGCCGAACTCGCGGCAATGGGCTTGTCTCCCTATGGAGAGCCCTTGAAAGATGCGTGATTTTCCTCGGCTGGTTCTCGACGCGAACATCATGATTAGCGCGTTGATCGGTCGTAGCTTTCCCTTGTTGATCAACCTTGTCGAAAATGAAGTGCTGTTGTTCGCTGCGGCGCATCAACTTGCTGAAACCCGTCATCGCGTGTCGGCATTGAGCAAGATGCCCGGCGATTGGGTGGACGCCCAGATGCGCCGCCTCAACGAAGTGGTGATCGCGCTGCACCCCGCCTTGCTCGACAAGCACCGCGAGGTGGCAACATCGCGGCTCGGCCCGCGGGGAGAGCCGGACTGGCCGATCCTTGCTGCATGCTACGAAACACGCGGTGCCGCCTGGAGTCATGACAAGGATTTGTTCGGGTCTGGCGTTGCGGTCTGGTCGACGCGGGTGCTCCTCCGGCAGATTGGTCTCGAATTTCCCGTCCGTTAACGATCATATGTGCCGGCGTAGTCGCTGCACCGGTCCGATGTTCCCAAGGAGTATGCATGACTGACACTTATGACCTGATCGTCCTTGGCTCCGGGCCGGGGGGCTATGTCGCGGCGATCCGGGCGAGCCAGCTGGGGCTGAAGACCGCGATCGTCGAGCGCGAGACGCTGGGCGGCATCTGCCTCAACTGGGGCTGCATCCCCACCAAGGCGCTGCTGCGTTCGGCCGAGATCTTTCACTATATGCAGCACGCCAAGGATTACGGGCTGGCGGCGGAGAAGATCAGCGCGGACCTGGACGCGGTGGTGAAGCGGTCGCGCGGCGTCGCCAAGCAGCTCAATCAGGGCGTCACCCACCTGATGAAGAAGAACAAGATCGCCGTGCACATGGGCGAGGGCAAGCTGACCGCGCCCGGCAAGCTGACCGTCACCGACAAGGATGGCAAGGCGACCGAGTTGTCGTCCAAGAACATCATCGTCGCCACCGGCGCGCGGGCGCGCGAGCTGCCCTTTGCCAAGTCGGACGGCAAGCGGGTGTGGACCTATCGCCACGCCATGGTGCCGACCGAGATGCCGACCAGGCTGCTGGTCATCGGCTCCGGCGCGATCGGGATCGAGTTCGCCAGCTTCTACAACGACATGGGCGCCAAGGTGACCGTGGTCGAAATGATGGACCGCATCGTGCCCGTCGAGGACCATGACGTGTCGACCTTCCTCGAAAAGGCGCTGACCAAGCAGGGCATGACGATCATGACCGGCGCGGGCGTCAACGGGCTGGAAGTCGGCGCGAATGGCGTGAAGGCCACGCTGAAGGACAAGGCAGGCAAGGAAACGACCGAGGAGTTCAGCCACGTCATCGTCGCGGTCGGCATCGTGCCCAATACCGAGAATATCGGCCTGAAGGAGCTCGGCGTCGCGATGGACGATCGCGGCTTCCTGAAGACCGACGCGATGTGCCGCACCAACGTGCCCGGCATCTGGGCGATCGGCGACATCACCGCGCCGCCGTGGCTGGCGCACAAGGCGAGCCATGAGGGCGTGATTGCGGTCGAGGCGATCGCCGGTGGCCACCCGCACGCGATGGACCCGCGCAACATCCCCGGCTGCACCTATTGCCACCCGCAGGTCGCCAGCGTCGGCCTGACCGAGGCGAAGGCGAAGGAGGCGGGTTACGAGGTCAAGGTCGGCAATTTCCCCTTCATCGGCAACGGCAAGGCCATCGCGCTGGGCGAGGCCGAAGGCTTCATCAAGACGGTGTTCGACGCCAGGACCGGCGAGCTGCTGGGCGCACACATGGTCGGCGCCGAAGTCACCGAGCTGATCCAGGGCTATACCGTCGGCAAGACGCTGGAGACGACCGAGGCCGAGTTGATGAACACGGTGTTCCCGCACCCGACGCTGAGCGAGATGATGCATGAAAGCGTGCTGGGGGCCTATGGGCGGGCGCTTCACATCTAGGGGGCGATTCGGCCGGGTTCGGGGGATGCTGGCGCTGGTCGCGGCGCCGGTCCTGGTCGGCGCGGCCACGCCGGACTATGCCGGCGACGCGGCGGCGCTCGACCGGATCATCGTCGAGAATTACGCCTATCCCGAACGGCTGGGACCCGATGGCCGGGTGCCCGATTCACCGCAGTTGGCGGCGCAGCGGGCGGCGGTGCACGACAGCGACTCGCTGCTGCGCTACGCCGAGAACCGCATCGCGAGCCTGGCGGATCACCATGCGATCACCGGCAGCGCGTTCGACGACAGCTGGGCGCTCGTGCCGAGCTATGCCGACCTGTGGATCGTCGAGCGCGACGGCGCATATCGCGTCGATGCGGTGCGTCCCGACACCCCGGCGGCGCGCGCGGGGGTGGTGGCCGGCGACCATCTGGTCGCGGTCGACGATGTGCCGATCGACCGGGCGATCGCGGCGTTCTGGCAATCGGTCGGGGTCGCGCGCGGTGGTGCGGAGGCGCGCAGCTATGCCGCGCGCGTGCTGGCGGCGGGCCGGCGCGACCGGCCCCGTCGGCTGACCTTCGCGGGGCGCGGCGGGACCCGGGAGCTGACCCTCGCCACGCTCTATGCCGACGCGCCGCCACGGCCGCCGCTGCGCGTGATTACTGACGCGGACGGGGGCGTGACCATCCGGATCAACAATGCGCTGGGTGATCAGGCGACGATCGCCGCGTTCGACCGCGCGGTCGCTGCGATCCCGGCTTCGGCGCGACTGACGATCGATCTGACCGATACGCCGGGTGGCGGCAATACGAGCGTCGCGCGGGCGATGATCGGCTGGTTCGTGACGGCGCCGACCGGTTATCAGGTCCACCGCTATCCCGCGGAGGAGCGCGAGACGGGCATCCCCCGGCAATGGATCGAGCAGGTGCTGCCCCGCGCCGGCAAGTCGCGGCCCAAGCCCGTCGCGATCCGGGTCGGTCGCTGGACGGGCAGCATGGGGGAGGGGATCGCCATCGCCTTTGCCGCGATCGGGGTCCCGGTGTGCGGCGACCGCATGGCCGGGTTGCTGGGGGCGGTCTACGACTTTGCGCTGCCCGCGTCGGGGCTGGTGGTCAAACTGCCGGCGGAGCGGCTTTACGCGATCGATGGCCGCCCGCGCGAGGATTTCGTGCCGATCCCAACGCCGAGCTGCCCGGCGCGCGGATAGGGGAGCCGCTGCCGGATTTTTTCCGAAAGCTGCGGCTCTGGCTCACGTGCGGCTTGACCGCATCCACGATCGGGCGAAGCTGGCAACCGTGCGGGGCGGAGCAAGGGGACGACAGTGGGGAAAGCGTCAGCAATGAATCCTGCGATCCTGTGGCCGGTGTTCGCCTTTGCGGCGCTGGTGTTCGTCGTGTGGTTCCTGCTGTTCGTGTTGCGTGCCCGCCATATCGCGCGGACGCCGCCGCGCGACGGCGAGCTGGCGACGCGCGACGGCACCGCCGCCTATTTCCGCCCGGTCGAACGGCCGGCCAACAACCTGACCAACCTGTTCGAGATGCCGGTGCTGTTCCTGGCGCTCGTGCCGTTGCTGGTCGTGACCGGCCGGGCCGGGGCGGCGCAGGTCGCGCTCGCCTGGACCTTTGTCGGGCTGCGCGCGGTGCACAGCGCGATCCATATCGCGACCCCGGCGGTGCAGCCGCGCTTCCTCGTCTACCTGGCCTCGTGCATCGTGCTGGCGGCGATGTGGATCGGGCTGGCGATCGATCTGGCCGCAATTCCGGCGTGAACAGGGCTTGACCCGGCAGCCGTTAGGCGGGAGCAATGCCGTCCTAATCATCGGGGCAAAAACGAAAATGCGGACAGTTGGATTTGGCGTCGCGGCGGTGGTCGCGCTGGCGTGGACGGGCACGGCGCGGGCAGAGACGGTCGTGGTCACCGCGGACCGTATGATCGACGTGCTGGCGGGCCGGGTGGTCGAGGAGCCCGTGATCGTCATCACCGACGGCCGCATCACCAGCGTGGTCGGGCGCAACGGCGGGCGGCCTGCGATCCCGGCGGAGGCGAAGCGCATCGACCTGCCCGGCAAGACGATCCTGCCCGGCCTGATCGACATGCACGTCCATCTCGACAGCAATCCGCGCTATGGCGGCTATACCAACCTGCAGTTCACCGATTCCTTCTGGGCCGTGCAGGGCACCGCCAATGTGAAGGCGATGCTGGATGCGGGCTTCACCACGGTGCGCAACGTCGGGTCGGAAAACTATGCCGACGTGGCGTACAAGCAGGCGATCGACGAAGGGCTGATCCCCGGTCCCCGCATCGTGCCGGCCGCCTATGCGCTGGGCGCGACGGGCGGGCATTGCGACAGCACCTATCTGCCGCCGTCGTTCAAGGCGAAGTCGCCCGCGGTCGGCGACGGCGTGCAGGAACTGCGCACCCGGGTGCGTGAGCAGCGCAAATATGGTGCGGAAGTGATCAAGGTCTGCGCGACCGGCGGGGTTTTTTCGCGCAACACCGAGCCGGGCCAGCAGCAATTGTCCGAAGACGAGCTGCGCGCAATCGCCGACGAGGCGCATCAATGGGGGCTGCGCGTCGCCGCCCACGCGCACGGCGCCGCCGGGATCAAGGCGTCGATCCGCGCCGGCATCGACACCATCGAGCATGCCAGCCTGGTCGATGACGAGGGGATCCGCCTGGCGGTCGAGCGCAAGCAGCCGGTGTGGTTCTCGATGGACATCTTCAACACCGACTACACCCAGGCCGAGGGCAAGAAGAACGGCGTGCTCGAGGACAATCTGCGCAAGGACCGCGAGATCGCGCAGGCGCAGCGCGACAATTTCCGCAAGGCGCACCGTGCCGGCGTCCGCATGGTGATGGGCACCGACGCGGGCGTGATGCCCCACGGGACGGCGGCGGGCCAGCTCAAGACGATGGTCGAATATGGCATGACGCCGATGCAGGCGCTGCAGGCGGCGACGCGCAACGCCGCCGAGGCGCTGGACCGGACCAAGGATGTCGGCGCGATCGCGGTCGGCCGATATGGCGACATCATCGCGGTCGAGGGCGATCCGCTGAGCGACATCGGCGTGATGACGCGGGTGACCGACGTCATCAAGGGCGGCGCGAAGGTGAAGTGAACCCGGCGGTGCGCTGAGGCCGGGGCGGGGTCAGCCCGCCTCGCCGACGATGCGCAGGCCGGGTTCGTCGCCGCTGGGGCCAGCGAGCGCGGCGGCGGTCGCCGGGACCGCGACTCCGCCCAGATGGCGCATCCGGCCGTCGACATGCCCGCCCTGCTCGATGGTGATGCTTTCATATTCGACGTCGCCGACGATCCGCGCGCTGCGTTCGACGATCAGCTCGCGCACGCGCACCGCGCCTTCGATCGCGCCCGCGATCCGCGCGCTGTCGGCGGCGACCGCGCCGACGATGTGGCTGTCGGCACCCTGGATCAGCATCGCGCAGGCGACATCGCCCTCGATCCGCCCGTCGATGTGCAGGTCGGCGGTGGCGGTGAGGTTGCCGGTGACCACCATGTCCGCGCCGATGATCGACAGTCCGCCCTTGCGCGACGTCGATCCGCCGGGTGCGGACGGGCTGCGTGAGCGGTTGCTGCTGCTGTTGAACATGGCGAAAGGGCCTCCCCACCCCGACGCGACCGAATCGGCCGGCTGATCGGCCGCGATGGTGCCCGCGGATGCCGTTGCGGTCAAAGCCCCCGGAGCGCAGGCGGCGTGTTCATCCCCATTGACCGCCGGGCGGGGCGGCGATATAGGCGCGCCAGCCCACGGCAGGCCGACACCCGGCTTTCCGGTCAATTTTGGTTGTCGCGGGTCATTGAGCTGAACGTTGTTGGAGACGCCAGGGCCCGGAGGCCGGTGAAGGCCGCCAGGGTCTTTTCGTATTTTCCGCTGCACGACTCCAGCAAAGTAACCGACGAGAAAAGGTGAAGGGCTTCATGCCGACGATCAACCAGTTGGTCCGCAAGGGCCGTGACCCGCAGAAGGCCAAGTCAAAGGTCCCTGCGATGGACCAGAACCCGCAAAAGCGCGGGGTCTGCACGCGCGTCTATACGACGACGCCGAAGAAGCCGAACTCGGCGCTGCGCAAGGTGGCCAAGGTCCGCCTGACCAACCAGCGCGAGGTCATTTCGTACATCCCGGGCGAAGGCCACAACCTGCAGGAGCACTCGGTGGTGCTGATCCGCGGCGGCCGCGTGCGCGACTTGCCGGGCGTGCGCTACCACGTGCTGCGCGGCGTGCTCGACACCCAGGGCGTCAAGGACCGCAAGCAGTCGCGTTCGAAGTACGGCGCCAAGCGTCCGAAGTAAGTTCAGCCAGAGTAGGTCCCGGACAGGTTCCGGATCGACCGAAGTTCTAGAAGGAAATCTGAGATGGCTCGTCGTCGTCGTCCCGAGAAGCGGGAAATTCTGCCCGATCCCAAGTTCGGGGATATCGTCCTGTCCAAGTTCATGAACAGCGTGATGCTGGACGGCAAGAAGTCGGTTGCGGAAGCGATCGTCTATGGCGCGCTGGAGACGGTGGAAACCCGTGCCAAGCGCGAGCCGCTGGGCGTGTTCCACGATGCGCTCAACAACATCAAGCCGGGCATCGAAGTCCGCAGCCGCCGCGTCGGCGGTGCGACCTATCAGGTCCCGGTCGAAGTGCGGCCCGAGCGCGCGCAAGCGCTGGCGATCCGCTGGCTGATCGCGTCTGCCCGCAACCGCAGCGAGCACACCATGGCCGCGCGCCTGTCGGGCGAGCTGATGGATGCCGCCAACAATCGCGGCAATGCGGTCAAGAAGCGTGAAGACACGCACCGCATGGCCGAGGCCAATCGCGCCTTCAGTCACTATCGCTGGTAATCGCCGCGGTCGCCGGTTCGCCGGCGGTCTGGCAACGACGCATCCGTTACCTACATATTGGGGAGCCGGACGGTCCGGCTCCCCACATCCTTAAGGAACCTCGACCATGGCCCGCAGCCATCCGCTCGACCGCTATCGCAACATCGGCATCATGGCCCACATCGATGCCGGCAAGACGACGACGACCGAGCGTATCCTCTATTACACCGGAAAGTCCTACAAGATCGGCGAAGTGCATGAAGGCACCGCGACGATGGACTGGATGGAGCAGGAGCAGGAGCGCGGGATCACCATCACCTCGGCGGCGACCACGTGCTTCTGGCGCGCCGAGGACGGTCAGGGCGAAGAGCACCGGATCAACATCATCGATACCCCCGGCCACGTCGACTTCACGATCGAGGTCGAGCGTTCGCTGCGCGTGCTCGATGGCGCGGTCGCGTGCTTCGACGGCGTTGCCGGCGTGGAGCCGCAGTCCGAAACCGTGTGGCGCCAGGCCGACAAGTACGGCGTGCCGCGCATGTGCTTTGTCAACAAGCTCGATCGCACGGGCGCGGATTTCTATTATTGCGTCAACTCGATCATCGAGCGCCTGGGCGCGCGTCCGGCGGTGCTGTACCTGCCGATCGGCATCGAGGGCGGGTTCAAGGGCCTGGTCGACCTGGTCAACAACCGCGCGATCATCTGGCTCGAGGAGTCGCTGGGCGCGAAGTTCGAATATCAGGACATTCCGGCCGACATGGCCGAGAAGGCCGCCAAGTATCGTAGCGAGCTGATCGAAATGGCGGTCGAGCAGGACGATGCGCTGATGGAAGCGTATCTGGAAGGCAATGAGCCGTCGGTCGCCGACCTGAAGAAGCTGATCCGCAAGGGTACGCTCGAAATGGCGTTCGTGCCGATCGTCTGCGGCTCGGCGTTCAAGAACAAGGGCGTCCAGCCGCTGCTCGACGCGGTCGTCGACTATCTGCCCAGCCCGCTCGACATTCCGCCGGTCGAGGGCGTCAAGATGGACGGCGAGACCAAGGACAGCCGCAAGGCGTCCGACGACGAGCCGTTCTCGGCGCTCGCCTTCAAGATCATGAACGACCCGTTCGTCGGCTCGCTCACCTTTGCGCGCATCTATTCGGGCAAGCTCGAAAAGGGCACCGTCCAGAACACGGTGAAGGACAAGAAGGAAAAGATCGGCCGCATGCTGCTGATGCATGCGAACAATCGCGAGGACATCGACGTGGCTTATGCCGGCGACATCGTCGCGATCGCGGGCCTGAAGGAAACGACGACCGGCGACACGCTGTGCGCGCCGGCCGCTCCGATCATCCTGGAGCGCATGGAGTTCCCGGATCCCGTCATCGAGCTGTCGGTCGAACCCAAGACCAAGGCCGACCAGGAAAAGATGGGCATCGCGCTCAACCGCCTGGCCGCCGAGGATCCGTCGTTCCGCGTGTCGACCGATCACGAATCGGGCCAGACGATCATCAAGGGCATGGGTGAGCTTCACCTGGAAATCCTGGTCGATCGCATGCGTCGCGAGTTCAAGGTCGAGGCCAATGTCGGCGCGCCGCAGGTGGCGTATCGCGAGTATCTGGCGAAGCCGGTCGAGCTGACCTACACCCACAAGAAGCAGTCGGGCGGCTCGGGCCAGTTCGGCGAAGTGAAGGTCAAGGTCGTCCCCGGCGAGCGTGGTTCGGGCTTCGTCTTCCACGACGAGATCAAGGGCGGCAACATCCCGCGCGAATACATCCCCTCGGTCGAGAAGGGGATGCGCGAGACCGCCGAGACGGGTTCGCTGATCGGCTTCCCGATCATCGACTTTGCCGTCCACCTGATCGACGGCAAGTATCACGACGTCGACTCGTCGGCGCTGGCGTTCGAGATCTGTGCCCGCGGCGCGATGCGCGAAGCGGCGCAGAAGGCGGGCATCAAGCTGCTCGAGCCGATCATGAAGGTCGAGGTGGTGACGCCCGAAGAGTTCATGGGTGACGTGATCGGCGACATGAACAGCCGCCGCGGCCAGATCCAGGGCACCGACAGCCGGGGCAACGCCCAGGTGGTCGAGGCGATGGTGCCGCTGGCCAACATGTTCGGCTATGTGAACCAGCTGCGCTCGTTCACCCAGGGCCGTGCGCAATACTCGATGCAGTTCTCGCATTATGACGAAGTGCCGCAGAACGTGGCCGACGAAGTGAAGGCGAAGCTCGCCTGAACGTCACCCCGCTCGGGGCTGGCGTAATCGAAAAACAGTCGCTATGGGCGCGCCTTTCGGCGAGTAGCCCCGGCGGCCGGGAAATCTGAATCAGAAGGTAGGACACAATGGCGAAGGCAAAGTTCGAGCGGAACAAACCGCACCTCAATATCGGCACCATCGGTCACGTCGACCACGGCAAGACGTCGCTGACCGCCGCGATCACCAAGGTTCTGGCTGAAAACGTCGCCGGCAACGCGGCCGTCGATTTCGCCAACATCGACAAGGCGCCGGAAGAGCGCGAGCGCGGCATCACCATCTCGACCGCGCACGTCGAGTATGAGACCGAGAACCGCCACTATGCGCACGTCGACTGCCCCGGCCACGCCGACTATGTGAAGAACATGATCACCGGCGCGGCGCAGATGGACGGCGCGATCCTGGTGGTCGCCGCGACCGACGGCCCGATGCCCCAGACCAAGGAGCACATCCTGCTCGCCCGTCAGGTCGGCGTGCCGACGATGGTCGTGTTCCTCAACAAGGTCGACCTGGTCGACGACGAGGAAATCCTCGAGCTGGTCGAGCTGGAAATCCGCGAGGAACTGTCCAAGCGCGAATTCGACGGCGACAATATCCCGATCATCCGTGGTTCGGCGACCTGCGCGCTCGACGGCTCGAACGAGACGCTGGGCAAGGACGCGATCCTGGCGCTGATGAAGGCGGTCGACGAATCGATCCCGCAGCCCGAGCGTCCGCTCGACAAGCCGTTCATGATGCCGATCGAAGACGTGTTCTCGATCTCGGGTCGTGGCACCGTCGTCACCGGCCGTGTCGAAACCGGCATCATCAAGGTCGGCGAGGAAGTCGAGATCGTCGGCATCCAGCAGGAAACCCGCAAGACCGTCGTGACCGGCGTCGAAATGTTCCGCAAGCTGCTCGACCAGGGCCAGGCGGGCGACAATATCGGCGCGCTGATCCGCGGCGTCGGCCGTGACGAAGTCGAGCGTGGCCAGGTTCTGGCCAAGCCGGGTTCGATCAAGCCGCACACCGACTTCCAGTCGTCGGTCTATGTGCTGTCGAAGGACGAGGGCGGCCGTCACACGCCGTTCTTCGCGAACTATCGTCCGCAGTTCTACTTCCGCACCACCGACGTCACCGGCACGATCGAGCTGCCGGCCGGCACCGAAATGGTCATGCCGGGCGACGAAGTGGCCCTTGGCGTCAAGCTGATCGCCCCGATCGCGATGGACGTCGGCCAGCGCTTCACGATCCGCGAAGGCGGCCGCACCGTCGGCGCCGGCGTCGTGAGCCAGATCGACAAGTAATCGACGCCCTTCGGGGCTCGACACGAACAAGGAACCCGGTCTCTCGCAGGAGAGGCCGGGTTTTTTGTTGGTGGAGTGTGCGGGGTGGCGGGCGTTGCGCGGGAAGCGGGACCCCGGGTCAAGCCCGGGGTGACGAGGCTGGAGAAATGTTCGCAACACTTTTGTCGTCGCCCCGGGCTTGACCCGGGGCCCCGCTGCCTTTGAGTTGCCGGCATGTCGGACGGCGGCTGGGTGTACATCATGGCGGATCGCTATCGTGGCACGATGTATGTCGGGGTGACCGCCGATCTCAACGGTACGGGTTCCGACTTTTGCACTCGATACGGCCTCCACCGCCTGGTGTGGGCGGACCACACGCCATCAGTTCTTGATGCCATCGCACACGAGAAGCGTCTGAAGCGATGGCGGCGGCAGTGGAAGTTCGATCTGGTCGAGCGGGGTAATCCCGAATGGCGCGATCTGTTCGACGTGCTCGTGTGACTCGATAGGTTGAAAAGGCAGCGGGGCCCCGGCTCAAGGCCGGGGCGACGGCGGTCTTTGATTGGCCCTTTTGCCTTTTTAATCGCCGCGGGGTTGTCCCAGGGTCCCGCTCGTTCGGCGCAACCCGTGACCTTTTTCCGCTGTCGGGGGCTTGATCCCGAAGCCTCACCCGTGTATCGGCGCGCCTTCGTTTGACGCAGTAATAGCAAGAGCCCCGGCAACGGGGCCGCGCTCTTTCGCATCGGTAGGGACCCAGAGTCAGTCGTTATGGACAATAATATCCGCATCCGCCTGAAGGCGTTCGATCATCGCGTGCTCGACCAGGCGACCGGCGACATCGCCGACACCGCGCGTCGTACCGGCGCGCTCATCCGGGGTCCCATTCCGTTGCCGACGCGCATCGAGAAGTTCACCGTCAATCGCGGCCCGCACATCGACAAGAAGTCGCGCGAGCAGTTCGAAGTGCGCACCTACAAGCGCATGCTCGACATTGTTCAGCCGACGCCGCAGACGGTCGACGCGCTGATGAAGCTCGATCTCGCCGCGGGTGTTGATGTCGAGATCAAATTGGCGTAAGCGCGCCGCTCATCGATTCACCGGTGCGGGATTCGCGCCGGCATCGTCGCTCCGGCTCGCCGGAGCCTCTGGCCTCTAGGTTCTGCCTAGCCTCAAGAGATCCGGACCCTGGTCCGGGTGACGAACCAAGGCTTGGAGCCGCAAGGGCTCTTTCGACATAGGGATACCGCCGGGCCGGCTCCGTCACGGAGTGTTGTCCGGGTCTCGCGTCCCCCGTCTTTTCCCCTGCATCCGCGGGGGAGTTCAGCCCGGACGGGGCTCGTTGTAATTTATGGGCTGAAGCGGGAGCTGCCGCTGGACCTCGTGTCCGACGGCGGCTCGTCACGCCCGCGCCGGCAATCATGCGGTCGCGGGCCTCTGTAGAAGGAGCATGGGTCATGCGCACTGGCGTGATCGCGAAGAAAATGGGGATGACCCGCCTGTTCCAGGACGACGGCCGCCACGTGCCCGTCACCGTCCTGGCGCTGGAGGGTGTGCAGGTGGTGGCGCAGCGGACCGCCGATCGCGACGGCTATGTCGCGGTTCAGGTCGGCGCCGGCGTCGCCAAGGCCAAGAATGTCGCCAAGCCGCAGCGCGGCCATTTCGGCAAGGCCGAAGTCGAGCCCAAGGCGCAGCTGTGCGAGTTCCGCGTTGCTGAAGACGCGCTGCTCGATGTCGGCGCGGAAATCGCCGCCGACCACTTCGTCGCCGGCCAGCTGGTCGACGTGTCGGGCAAGACGCAGGGCAAGGGCTTTGCGGGCGCCATGAAGCGTTGGGGCTTCGGGGGCTTGCGCGCCACCCACGGCGTGTCGGTCAGCCACCGTTCGCACGGTTCGACCGGTAACCGCCAGGATCCGGGCCGCGTCTTCAAGAACAAGAAGATGGCCGGCCACATGGGCGACCGCAACCGCACCCAGCAGAATCTGGAAGTCGTTTCGACCGACGCCGAGCGCGGCCTGATCTTCGTCAAGGGATCGGTGCCGGGCCACAAGGGCACCTGGCTGATCGTCAAGGACGCGGTGAAGGTGCCGCGTCATGCCGACGCCCCGTACCCCGCGTCGATCAAGACCGCGCACAACAACAATGACGCCCCCGCCGACACGCCTGCTGAAGACGTGGCGACGGTCGAGGCGACCGACGGCCAGGAGGGCTGACAAGTGAAGGTCAAGGTACAGACCCTCGACGCCAAGGAAAATGGCGACATCGACCTGAAGGACGAGGTGTTCGGCGTCGAGCCGCGCGCCGACGTGCTTCACCGCGTCGTCACCTGGCAGCTCGAAAAGCGCCGCGGCACTGCTCGTGGCACGCGTGAGCGCGCCGACGTCGCCCGCACGGGCAAGAAGTTCGGTCGCCAGAAGGGCGGCGGCACCGCCCGTCACGGCGATCGCCGCGCCCCGGTGTTCATCGGCGGTGGTAAGGCGCACGGTGCGCGCGTTCGCGACTTCAATCCGTCGCTGAACAAGAAGATCCGTGCGCTGGGCCTGAAGATGGCGCTGTCGAGCCACGCCAAGGCGGGTTCGCTGATCGTCGTCGACACGCTGACCGTTGCCGATGCCAAGACCAAGGTGCTGAAGGGCCAGCTCGCCAAGCTGGGCTTTGGCAAGACGGCGCTGGTGATCGACGGCGATGCGGTCGAGAACAGCTTCGCGCTCGCCTCGCGCAACCTGACGCAGGTCAACGTCCTGCCGGCGGTCGGCGCGAACGTCTATGACATCCTGAAGCATGACACGCTGGTGCTGACCCGCGCCGCGGTCGAGAAGCTGGAGGCCCGCTTCCATGGCTAAGCAGTCCAAGGCGGCGGTCGACATCCGCCACTACGACGTCATCCTGGCGCCGCACATCACCGAAAAGGCCACGCTGGTGAGCGAGGCGAACGCGGTGGTGTTCAAGGTCGCCAACGACGCGACCAAGCCCGAGATCAAGGCCGCCGTCGAAGCGCTGTTCAACGTCAGCGTCACCGGCGTCAACACGATTGTCCAGAAGGGCAAGACCAAGCGGTGGAAGGGCACCCCCTATCGCCGCACCGACATGAAGAAGGCGATCGTGACGCTGAAGGACGGCGACTCGATCGACGTGACGCAGGGGGTCAACTGACCATGGCGCTCAAGCAATATAATCCGACCTCGCCCGGCGTTCGCGGGCTGATCCTGGTCGACCGTTCGGGCCTGTACAAGGGTCGCCCCGTCAAGGCGCTGACCGAAGGCAAGACCAAGACCGGCGGCCGCAACAACAAGGGCCATGTCACCTCGCGCGGCATCGCGGGCGGTCACAAGCAGCGTTATCGCATCGTCGATTTCAAGCGCCGCCTGTGGGACGTCGAGGGCACGGTCGAGCGGATCGAATATGATCCCAACCGCACCGCGTTCATCGCGCTGGTCAATTACGGCAAGGATGACGCGGGCAAGGAACGCCTGGCCTACATCATCGCGCCGCAGCGCCTGGGCGTCGGCGACAAGGTGATCGCCGGCAAGAAGACCGACGTGAAGCCCGGCAACGCCATGGAACTGGGCCAGATGCCGGTCGGCACCATCGTCCACAATGTGGAGATGAAGCCGGGCAAGGGCGGCCAGATCGCACGTTCGGCCGGCACCTATGTGCAGGTCGTCGGCCGCGACAAGGGCATGGTCATCGTCCGCCTCAATTCGGGCGAGCAGCGTTACATCCGTGCCGATTGCATGGGCACGGTCGGTGCGGTGTCGAACCCCGACAACCAGAACCAGAACCTGGGCAAGGCCGGCCGCAATCGCTGGCTGGGCAAGCGCCCGCTGACCCGCGGCGTCGCCAAGAACCCGGTCGACCACCCGCATGGCGGTGGTGAAGGCCGGACCTCGGGCGGCCGTCACCCGGTCACCCCGTGGGGCAAGCCGACCAAGGGTGCGCGCACCCGTCACAACAAGGCGACGGACAAGATGATCATCCGTTCGCGTCACGCGAAGAAGAAGGGCTAATCGAGATGGCTCGTTCGGTTTGGAAGGGTCCGTTCGTCGACCTCCACCTGCTCAAGAAGGCGGAGACCGCCCAGGAACAGGGCACGCGCGCCGGTCCGATCAAGACTTGGTCGCGGCGTTCGACGATTCTGCCGCAGTTCGTCGGCCTGACGTTCAACGTCTATAACGGCCGCAAGTTCGTGCCGGTTTCGGTCAATGAGGACATGGTCGGCATGAAGCTGGGTGAATTTGCGCCGACGCGCTTCTTCCCCGGCCACGCCGCGGACAAGAAGGGTAAGCGCTGATGAGCAAGCAGGCAGCTCCGCGCCGCGTCGGTGAGAAGGAAGCGCTGGCGGTCGGCACGACGATCCGCGGTTCGGCCCAGAAGCTGAACCTCGTCGCGGGCCTGATCCGCGGCAAGAAGGCGGGCGACGCGATGAACATCCTCACCTTCAGCAAGAAGGCGATGGCAGTCGACGCGCGCAAGGTGCTGGCGTCCGCCATCGCCAACGCCGAGAACAACCACAACCTCGACGTCGACGCGCTGGTCGTGTCGGAAGCGTCGGTGGGCAAGTCGATCACGATGAAGCGGTTCGCGACGCGCGGTCGCGGCAAGTCGACGCGCATCCTGAAGCCGTTCTCGCGGCTGCGGATCGTCGTGCGCGAGCAGGAAGAGGCGTAAGTCATGGGTCAGAAGAGCAATCCGATCGGTCTGCGTCTCCAGATCAACCGCACCTGGGACAGCCGCTGGTTCGCGGAAGGCCATGACTATGGCCGTCTCCTCATGGAGGACCTGAAGATCCGCAAGTACATCCTCGAGACGCTGCCCCAGGCCGCGATTTCGAAGGTGGTGATCGAGCGTCCGGCCAAGCTGTGCCGCGTGTCGATCTTTGCGGCGCGTCCCGGCGTCATCATCGGCAAGAAGGGCGCCGACATCGAGAAGCTGCGCAAGAAGCTCGCCTCGATGACCTCGTCCGACGTCAGCCTGAACATCGTCGAGATCCGCAAGCCCGAGATCGACGCGAAGCTCGTCGCCCAGGGCGTCGCCGACCAGCTGGAGCGCCGCATCGCGTTCCGCCGCGCAATGAAGCGCGCGGTGCAGTCGGCACTGCGTCTGGGTGCGGAAGGCATCCGGATCACCTGTGGCGGCCGTCTGGGCGGCGCGGAAATCGCGCGGACCGAATGGTATCGCGAGGGGCGCGTGCCGCTGCACACGCTGCGCGCGAACGTCGATTATGCCGAGGCGCAGGCCCACACCGCCTATGGCGTGTGCGGCGTCAAGGTGTGGATCTTCAAGGGCGAGATCCTGGGCCACGATCCGATGGCGCAGGACCGGCTGATGATGGAAGCACAGACCTCCGGCGTCCGTCCGGCGCGCTGATAGGGACCAGGGACAAGTAACATGCTGCAACCGAAGCGCACCAAGTTCCGCAAGGCGTTCAAGGGCCGTATCCATGGCGATGCCAAGGGCGGCACCAGCCTGAACTTCGGCTCCTATGGCCTGAAGGCGATGGAGCCGGAGCGGATCACCGCCCGCCAGATCGAAGCGGCGCGCCGCGCGATCACGCGTCACATCAAGCGCCAGGGGCGTTTGTGGATCCGCATCTTCCCCGACGTGCCGGTCTCGTCGAAGCCCGCCGAAGTCCGCATGGGCTCGGGCAAGGGTTCGCCCGAATTCTGGGTGGCGCGGGTGAAGCCGGGCCGCATCCTGTTCGAACTGGACGGCGTTGCCGGCCCGCTCGCCGCCGAAGCGTTCGAGCGCGCGGCGATGAAGCTGCCGATCAAGACCAAGGTCGTCGCGCGCCTCGGCGACACGTCGCACCTGGAGGGTTAAGCAATGACCAAGGTATCCGATTTCCGGGCGAAGACCGACGATCAGCTGACCGACGAACTCGGCCAGCTGAAGCGCGAGCAGTTCAACCTGCGTTTCCAGGCGGCGACCAGCCAGCTGGAAAAGGCGAGCCGGGTCCGCGAGGTCCGTCGCGACATCGCCCGCATCAAGACGCTGCAGAACGAGCGCTCGCGCTCGGCTGCCAAGTAAGAGGACGAAACCATGCCGAAGCGCGTGCTGACCGGGAACGTGGTTTCCGACAAGGGCGACAAGACGATCGTGGTGCTGGTGGAGCGCAAGGTGAAGCACCCGCTCTATGGCAAGATCATCCGTCGGTCGAAGAAGTATCATGCCCATGACGAGGGCAACGAATATCGCGAGGGCGAGACCGTGCGCATCGAAGAGACCGCGCCGATCTCCAAGCTCAAGACCTGGAAGGTGATCGGTCGGGTCAACACCCGCGCGACGCCGGCCGAAACCGCAGCGGCCGCGGCCGAAGCGTAAGCAATCTCCCTCTCCCCTTGGGGAAAGGGTTGGGGAGAGGGGCTGTTTCCGGGCGACGCGCTCGATAGGACACGCCCTCTCCCAACCCTCTCCCCAAGGGGAGAGGGCTTTAGAAACAAGGCGCCCGTGGGTCGGTATCCACGGGCATAGAGAGAAGGAACCGGATCGATGATCCAGATGCAGTCCAATCTCGACGTCGCTGACAACAGCGGCGCGAAGCGGGTGCAGTGCATCAAGGTGCTGGGCGGCTCGAAGCGTCGCACGGCCGGTGTGGGCGACATCATCGTCGTCAGCATCAAGGAAGCTGCTCCGCGTGGTCGTGTGAAGAAGGGCGACGTGCACCGTGCGGTGATCGTGCGCACCGCCAAGGACATTCGCCGCGCCGATGGCTCGGTCATCCGCTTCGACGGCAATGCCGCGGTGCTGGTCAACAAGAACGAGGAGCCGATCGGCACCCGTATTTTTGGCCCGGTGGTCCGCGAGCTGCGCGGCCGCGGCTATATGAAGATCATCAGCCTTGCGCCGGAGGTGCTGTGATGGCTGCCGCCAAGATCAAGAAGGGCGACCAGGTCGTCGTCCTGTCCGGCAAGGACAAGGGCAAGACCGGCGAAGTCGTGAAGTCGATGCCGCGTGACGAGAAGGTCGTCGTGTCGGGCGTCAACATAGCGGTGCGCCACAAGAAGCCCACCCAGGCCAACCCGCAGGGCGGCCTGGAGCGTTCGGAAGCCCCGCTCCACGTGTCCAAGGTCGCGCATGTGACCAAGGACGGCAAGGCGACCCGCGTCCGTTTTGAAACTCGCGACGGCAAGAAGGTCCGCGTTGCCGTGAAGACCGGGGAGGTCATCAATGGCTGATCGCTACACGCCCCGCATGAAGAAGCTGTACGACGACCGCATCGCCAAGGCGATGACGGAGAAGTTCGGCTACAAGAACGCGATGGAAGTGCCGAGGATCGAGAAGATCGTCCTCAACATGGGGGTCGGTGAAGCGACCCAGGACAAGAAGAAGGTCGAACAGGCCGCGTCTGAAATGGAGCTGATCGCGGGCCAGAAGCCGGTCGTGACCAAGGCGAAGAAGTCGATCGCGCAGTTCAAGCTGCGCGAGGGCATGCCGATCGGTTGCAAGGTGACGCTGCGTCGCGAGCGGATGTACGAGTTTCTCGACCGCCTGGTGACGATCGCAATGCCGCGCATCCGCGACTTTCGTGGTCTGAACCCCAAGTCGTTCGACGGCCGTGGCAACTATGCCATGGGCCTGAAGGAACAGCTGGTGTTCCCGGAAATCAATTACGACCGCATCGACAAGGTGCGTGGTCTGGACATCATCGTCACGACCACTGCCAAGACCGATGACGAGGCGCGCGAGCTGCTGCGCCTGTTCGGTTTCCCGTTCATCGGGATGACCGGCGAGGAAAAGCAGGCGGCGTAATCCATCTGCGCGTCGCCCCGGCGGAGGCCGGGGCCGCCCCGTCCAGCGGGAGCGCGCACTGAAGTGAGCGGCCCCGGCCTCCGCCGGGGCGACGGATTGGAAGAAGAGAGCTTAAGTCCGATGGCGAAACTGAGTTCGATCAACAAGAACGAGCGTCGCAAGCTGCTGGTCAAGAAGTATGCCGGCAAATATGCGAAGCTGAAGGCAATCGCGAACGACGAGTCGCTCGATGAGACCGAGCGTCTGATCGCGCGCCTCAAGATGGCTGAAATCCCGCGCAACGGGAACCCGACCCGGGTCCGTAACCGTTGCGAAGTGACCGGCCGTCCGCGCGCCTATTACCGCAAGTTCCGTCTCGCCCGCGTCATGCTGCGCGATCTGGCCAACAAGGGCCTGATCCCCGGCGTCACCAAGTCGAGCTGGTAAGGATCACGCACATGGCATTGACCGATCCCCTGGGTGATATGCTCACCCGCATCCGCAACGGCCAGCGCGCCCGCAAGGACAGCGTGCTGACGCCCGCATCGAAGCTGCGCGCCCGCGTGCTCGACGTGCTGCAGCGCGAAGGCTATATCCGCGGCTACAGCGAAGAGCAGATGGGCCCCGCCGCGGGCATTCGCATCGAGCTGAAATATTTCGAGGGCCAGCCCGCGATCAAGCATGTCGCGCGCGTGTCCAAGCCCGGTCGCCGCGTCTATTCGGGTTCGCAGGACCTGCCCCGCGTGCGCAATGGCCTGGGCATCACCATCGTTTCGACGCCCAAGGGCGTTCTGTCCGACGCGGAAGCGCGCGAGCAGAATGTCGGCGGCGAAGTGCTGGCGGAGGTGTTCTGATGAGCCGCATCGGAAAGAAGCCGGTTTCGGTACCGGCGGGCGTGACCGCCAACATCGCGGGCGACGAGCTGAACGTGAAGGGCCCGAAGGGCGCGCTGACGCTCAAGCTGGCCGACGACATCAGCTATGAAGTCGTCGACGGCGGCATTTCGGTGCAGCCGGCCAACGACACCAAGCGCGCCCGCGCCTTCTGGGGCATGCAGCGCACGCTGGTGCAGAACCTGGTCACCGGCGTGACCGAGGGCTTCACCAAGCGCCTGGAAATGACCGGCGTCGGCTATCGCGCGGCGATGCAGGGCAAGAAGCTGAAGCTTCAGCTCGGCTACAGCCACGACGTCGACATCGAGGTTCCGGCCGATCTGGAGGTCAAGACCCCGGATCAGACGACGATCGAGATCAGCGGCATCGACAAGCAGAAGGTCGGCCAGCTCGCGGCGGAAATCCGCGAATGGCGCCGTCCCGAACCCTATAAGGGCAAGGGCATTCGTTATGCGGGCGAGTATATCTTCCGCAAGGAAGGGAAGAAGAAGTGATGTCGACCAAGGGTATGTCGCTCTTCGAAAAGCGGCGGCGCCGCAACCGCACCGCGCTGCGTGCGCGTGGCGCCGGCCGTCCCCGCCTTTCGGTGCATCGTTCGGGCAAGCACATCTATGCCCAGGTGATCGATGATGCCGCCGGCCGCACGGTCGCGGCGGCGTCGACGCTCGACAAGGATCTGCGCGGCCAGGCCAGCGCCAACATCGAAGCTGCCAAGGAAGTCGGCAAGCGCGTCGCGGAAGCGGCGAAGCAGGCCGGCGTGACCCAGGTCGTCTTCGACCGCGGCGGCTTCCTGTATCATGGTCGCGTCAAGGCGCTGGCGGATGCCGCGCGCGAAGGCGGATTGGAGTTCTAAGCATGGCGGACGAAATCAACACGACCGACGCGCCCGTCGTCGAAGCGCAGGACGCCGGCCAGAACCAGGGCCGCGGCCGGGGTCGCGGCCGGGGCGGCAACGACCGCGGCGGTGGCCGGGGCAATGATCGCGGTGGCCGTGGCCGTCGTGACGAGCGCGGCGCGCGCGGTGGCGAGGAAGGTGGCGAGGAGCTCATCGAAAAGCTCGTCCACATCAACCGCGTCAGCAAGACGGTGAAGGGCGGCAAGCGCTTCGGCTTTGCGGCGCTCGTCGTCGTCGGTGACGGCAAGGGCCGGGTCGGCTTCGGCCATGGCAAGGCGCGCGAAGTGCCGGAAGCCATTTCCAAGGCGACCGCAGCGGCCAAGAAGAAGATGGTCCGCGTGCCGCTGCGCGAGGGCCGGACGCTGCACCATGACGGTGCCGGGCATTTCGGCGCGGGCCGCGTCTATGTCCGCTCCGCGCCCCAGGGCACCGGCATCATTGCCGGCGGTCCGATGCGCGCCGTGTTCGAATCGCTGGGCGTGGCCGATGTGGTCACCAAGTCGGTCGGCACGTCGAACCCGTACAACATGATCCGGGCGACCTTCGAGGCGCTGGGCGAGCAGACCTCGCCCAAGAGCGTCGCGCAGCGTCGCGGCAAGAAGATCGCCGACCTGCTCGGTCGCGGCGGCGCCGACAAGGGCGTGGCCGAAGCCGAAGCCGCGGCGGTGACGGAGTGAGCAACATGGCAAAGGTGAAGATCACCCAGACCGGGTCGCCGATCCGCCGCACCAAGGACCAGCGCGCGACGCTGATCGGCCTGGGCCTGAACAAGATGCACCGCACCGTCGAGCTGGAAGACAGCCCGGAAGTGCGCGGCATGATCCGCAAGGTGCAGCACATGGTGACGGTCGAGGGATAAGTCCCCCAAAGCCCTCTCCCGCTTGCGGGAGAGGGTTGGGAGAGGGAGCGAAGTGCGCAGCGTGCGCGACGCTTGTTCCTTCAGGCCCTCACCCCGACCCTCTCCCGCATGCGGGAGAGGGAGATTTGATTTTAGCGCGACAAAAGCGAAAGCGAGTGCACGACATGAAACTGAACGACATCCGCGACAATGAAGGCGCCCGTCACCGCAAGATGCGGGTCGGCCGCGGCATCGGTTCCGGCAAGGGCAAGACCGCCGGGCGTGGCCAGAAGGGCCAGAAGAGCCGCGAAGGCGTCTCGATCAACGGCTTCGAGGGCGGCCAGATGCCGCTCCACATGCGCATCCCGAAGCGCGGCTTCAACAATGTCTTCGCCAAGGATTATGCCGAGGTGAACCTGGGCGCGATCCAGAAGGCGGTCGATGCCGGCAAGCTTGGCACCGACGGCACGATCGATCACGCCGCGCTGAAGGCCGCCAATCTGGCGCGCGGCGGCAAGGACGGTGTCCGCCTCCTCGCCAAGGGCACGCTGACCGCGAAGCTCAAGTTCCTGGTCGCCGGCGCGTCGAAGACCGCGGTCGAGGCGGTCGAGAAGGCCGGCGGTTCGGTCGAGGTGATTGCCGTCGTCCCCGCCGCCGAGAAGGCCGCGGCGAAGAAGGGCAAGGCCCGCGCCGAGCGCATCGCCGCAAAGGACGCGAAGAAGAAGGGCTGAACGGCCTGACGGTTTGATCGTCACCCCGGCCTCGCGCCGGGGTCCCGCTGGTTCCGGCGACGGATCAGGCAGCGAGACCCGGATCAAGGCGCTTCCGAGCTTGTCGGGGGATCCGGGGTGACGGTTGGACCGGGCCCTCGACGAGCGCTTCTTGGGGAAGGGATCGCTTTCCCCCTTAGACAACCCGCCCGACACCCCTATATGAGCGGCGGGAGCGCACAACGCGCACCGCCGCTTTCTGTTTCCGGGACGATCACCGACATGGCGTCAGCAGCCGACCAATTTGCCTCCAGCATCAGCCTCGCGAACTTTTCCAAGGCGACCGAGCTCAAGAAGCGCCTGTGGTTCACCATCGGTGCGCTGATCGTGTTCCGGATGCTGAGCTATGTGCCGCTGCCCGGCATCGACCCGACCGCGTTGAACCTGCTGGCTCAGCAGACGCAGGGCGGCGTGCTCGACTTCTTCAACAATTTCTCGGGCGGCGCGCTTGAGCGGATGAGCGTCATCGCGCTCGGCGTCATGCCCTATATCACCGCCTCGATCGTGGTGCAGCTCGCGACCTCGCTGTCGCCGACGCTGGCCGCGATCAAGAAGGAAGGTGAGAGCGGGCGCAAGAAGCTCAACCAATATACCCGCTATGGCACCGTCGGCCTCACCGCGGTCCAGGGCTATTTCATCGCGGTCGGCCTGGAAGCCTTCGGCGCGAGCCAGGGTGTCGCCGCGGTCATCGAACCCGGCATCATGTTCCGCATCGCGGCCGTCATTTCGCTGATCGGCGGCACGATGTTCCTGATGTGGCTGGGCGAACAGATCACCAGCCGCGGCATCGGCAACGGCATCTCGCTGATCATCATGGCGGGCATCGTCGCGCATCTGCCCACGACGCTGGTCCAGCTGTTCGAGGGCGGCCGGTCGGGCTCGGTCAATCCCGCGACGATCGCGGCGATCGGCCTGGCGGTGATCGGCCTCGTTCTGTTCATCTGCTTCATGGAGCGCGCGCAGCGCCGCATCCTGATCCAGTATCCCAAGCGCCAGACCCAGCGCGGGATGCAGGCGGAGCGCAGCCACCTGCCGCTCAAGATCAACACCGCCGGCGTCATCCCGCCGATCTTCGCGTCGTCGCTGCTGCTGATGCCGCTGACGATCAGCCAGTTCGCGGGGCAGGGCCAGACCAGCGGCGACAGCGTGTGGGGCGATTTCCTGATCAGCCTCAACCAGTATCTGACCCACGGTTCGCCGGTGTACATGCTGCTCTATGGCGCCGGGATCATCTTCTTCTCGTTCTTATATACCGCGGTCGTGTTCAACCCGGAGGAGACGGCCGACAATCTGAAGCGCTATGGCGGCTTCATCCCCGGCATCCGCCCCGGCAAGAACACCGAGGCCTATTTCGATTACGTGCTGACGCGCATCACCGTGCTCGGCGCGGCGTACCTGACCATCATCTGCCTGCTGCCCGAATATCTCGTGTCGGCGCTGGGCATCCCCTTCTACCTTGGAGGCACTAGCCTTCTGATCGTCGTCAACGTAACCATGGACACGGTGACGCAGATCCAGTCGCACCTGCTGGCGCACCAGTATGGCGACCTGATCAAGAAGTCGAAGCTGAAGAGCGGTCGTGCACGCTGAACGCAGCGGATCGAAACGGGGGACGGATAAGCCTTGAACATCATTTTGTTGGGGCCTCCGGGCGCAGGCAAGGGCACCCAGGCGGGTCGCCTGGTCGATGACCGCGGGATGGTCCAGCTTTCGACGGGCGACATGCTGCGCGCCGCGGTCAAGGCGGGTACGCCGGTCGGGCTTAAGGCGAAGGCGGTGATGGAGGCCGGTGCGCTCGTTTCCGACGACATCGTGTCGGGCATCATCGGTGAGCGGCTGGACGAATTGAACCCGGACCAGGGCGTCATCTTCGACGGCTACCCGCGCACCGCGGCGCAGGCCGAGGCGCTCGATGGCCTGCTCGCCGCGCGCGACCGCACGCTCGATCATGTGATCGAGCTGGAAGTCGACGAGGATGCGCTGGTCGATCGCATCACCGGCCGCTTCACCTGTGCGACCTGCGGCACGGGCTATCATGACCGGCACAAGCTGCCCGCGACCCCCGGGGTGTGCGATGTGTGCGGCGGGACCGAGTTCAAGCGGCGCGCCGACGACAATGCCGAAACGGTCCGCACCCGCATGGCCGAATATCGCGCCAAGACCGCGCCGATCCTGCCGATCTACGAGGCGCGCGGCCTGGTCTCGCGCGTCGACGGCATGGCGGAGATCGGCGACGTGACCGACGCGATCGAGGCGATCCTGGACCGCTGAGGCACCTGCCGGCGCGGTCCATACCGCGCGGGCCTTGTCAGCCGCGCAGGCCTGCGCCAGCATCCCCCGCGAAAGGGGGCAGGCCATGCGGATCGTTCAGCTGGCGGCGGCGGGAGCCGTGATGTTGGGAGCACCGCCGGCGACGGGCGAGCTGGTGCGGCGCGACGCTTCGGGCTTCGTGTCCGAGCATCGCGTGACGATCGCCGCGACCCCGGACCGTGTGTGGTCGGTGCTCGTCGCGCCTCAGCGCTGGTGGAACGCCAGCCATACCTATTCGGGCGACGCCGCCAACCTGTCGCTCGATCTGCGCGCCGGCGGGTGTTGGTGCGAGAAGCTGGCGGGTGGCGGCGCGGTCGAGCATATGCGCGTCGTCTATTTCGAGCCCGGGCGCGTGCTGCGGATGCGGGGGAGCCTGGGTCCGCTTCAGGAGGGGGCGGTGACGGGCACGATGACCGTGACGTTGACGCCGGGCGGGAACGGCACCGAGCTGACGGTGCGCTATGTTGTCGGGGGCTATATGGCGGATGGCCTGACGGGGATCGCCGGGCCGGTCGACCAGGTGCTGGGCGGGCAGTTCGACGGGCTGGCTCGCCGCGTCAACGGGGGTTGACCGGCGGACAGGGCGGCCGCGAAGAAATCGTGCCGGGCGCGCACCGCCCGCTTGACAGGCCGGGTTCGCACCCGTATGCCGCGCGCTTCCGGCACCATGCTCGCTTCGGCGGCGCGATTATTCGCGCTCGCCGCGTTCATGCGTTTCCGGTGCAACGCGACGAGATGGGGCCTGCTGCCATGCGGTGCCCCGTGGAGCTGGGAGAACAGACTACATGGCACGTATCGCGGGTGTGAACATCCCGACCAACAAGCGCGTGATCATCGCGCTGCAATATATCCACGGCATCGGCCCGACCAAGGCGAAGGAAATCGTGACCCAGCTGGGCATCACGCCCGAGCGCCGGGTTCAGGACCTGTCGGACCAGGAAGTCCTGCAGATCCGCGAGACGATCGACGCCAGCCACACCGTCGAGGGCGACCTGCGCCGCCAGACCGCGATGAACATCAAGCGTCTGATGGACCTGGCCTGCTATCGCGGTCTGCGTCATCGCAAGGGTCTGCCCGTTCGCGGCCAGCGCACGCACACCAATGCGCGCACCCGCAAGGGCAAGGCCAAGCCGATCGCCGGCAAGAAGAAGTAAGCGCGCGCCCGTCGCGCCTTGCTTCCGATCGCATTGCTCGTCCGCGCAAGGATCGAGGCTAACCGCCTCCCGGCCCGGATCACTGGATAGAAGGTCAGGAATACCAAATGGCTCAAGCACCGCAGCGCCTTCGCCGGCGCGAACGCAAGAACATCACGGCGGGCGTCGCCCACGTCAACGCCAGCTTCAACAACACCATGATCACGATCACCGATGCCCAGGGCAACGCGATCAGCTGGTCGTCGGCGGGCATGATGGGGTTCAAGGGCAGCCGCAAGTCGACGCCCTATGCCGCGCAGGTCGCCGCCGAGGATGCGGGCCGCAAGGCCGCCGAGCATGGCGTGCGCACGCTGGAAGTCGAAGTGAAGGGTCCCGGATCGGGCCGCGAGTCGGCGCTGCGCGCGCTGCAGGCGGTCGGGTTCCAGATCACGTCGATCCGCGACGTGACGCCGATCCCGCATAATGGCGTGCGTCCGTCCAAACGCCGTCGCGTCTGATCTGCCGCCTTGGCCGGGCCGGGCGTCGCGATGGCGGCGCCGGCCGGGTCCGATTTATCGGCGGGAGTTGTTCCTTTCCCGCCCAACCTTAGGGGAAGCCCGTGTCTGTCAACGCTAAGAACTGGCAGGAACTCAAGAAGCCCAATGGCCTCGAAAAGAAGCCCGGCGGCGATCCCAAGCGCAAGGCGACCTTCGTCGCCGAGCCGCTCGAGCGCGGTTTCGGCCTGACGCTCGGCAACGCGCTGCGTCGCGTGCTGCTGTCGTCGCTGCAGGGCGCGGCGGTGACGTCGATCAAGATCGAGAACGTCCTGCACGAATTCTCGTCGCTCGCCGGCGTGCGTGAGGACGTGACCGACATCGTCCTGAACGTGAAGCAGATCGCGCTGCGCATGCAGGGCGAGGGGCCGAAGCGGCTCCAGCTGTCGGCGACCGGCCCGATGGACGTCCGCGCGGGCGACATCGCGGTGTCGGGCGACATCGAGGTGATGAACCCCAATCTGCTGATCTGCCACCTCGACGAAGGCGCGACGCTCAACATGGAGCTGACCGCCGACACGGGGAAGGGCTATCTGCCCGCCAGCGCCAACCGCCCGGCCGACGCGCCGATCGGCCTGATCCCGGTCGACGCGCTCTACTCGCCCGTCCGCCAGGTCAGCTACAAGGTCGAGAACACCCGCGTCGGGCAGGAGCTCGATTACGACAAGCTGACGTTGTCGATCGAGACCGACGGCACGGTGTCGCCGGAGGACGCGCTCGCCTATGCCGCGCGCATCCTTCAGGACCAGCTGGCGCTGTTCGTCCACTTCGACGACTCGGCGATCACGCGTTCGGCGCCGATCGGCATGGCGGCGGCCCCCGCCGCGGCGGAAGGCACCAGCGACACCGCGACGATCAACCGTTACCTGCTCAAGAAGGTCGACGAGCTCGAGCTGTCGGTCCGTTCGGCCAACTGCCTCAAGAACGACAACATCATCTATATCGGCGACCTGGTCCAGAAGACCGAAGCCGAGATGCTGCGTACGCCGAATTTCGGCCGCAAGTCGCTCAACGAGATCAAGGAAGTGCTGTCCAGCATGGGCCTGCGCCTCGGTATGGAAATCCCGGGCTGGCCGCCCGAGAATATCGAGGAAATGGCCAAGAAGCTGGAACAGGAGATCATGGGCTGATCGCAGCGGAATAGCGCAAGCTATTCCGCGCCCGCGATCGACCCGGCCGGCGGGCCGAATGGCCCGTCCGACGACGCGGGCTTTGCCCGCGTCGGACCCCTCCACCATCCGTCGGATGGTCCCCCTCCCCGAGCAAGCTCGGGGAGGATCTAGAAGGCAAAGGGCGCCGGCCTGAACAGGCGCCTGGTCTGGGGTACCTCATTCGGCCCCTTAACGAACGAGAAGGAAGAAGATCATGCGTCATCGCGTTGGCGGTCGTAAGCTGCAGCGGACCTCGGCCCACCGCATTGCCCTGTTCCGCAACATGGCGGCCGCGCTCATCAAGCACGAGCAGATCACCACCACCGTCGCCAAGGCGAAGGAGCTGCGTCCGTACGTGGAAAAGCTGGTGACGCTGGCGAAGAAGGGCGGCCTGTCCAATCGCCGCCTGGCGCATGCGCGCCTGCTGGACGATGCGCAGCTGGTCAAGCTGTTCGACGTGCTCGCGCCGCGCTATGCCGACCGTGCCGGCGGCTACACCCGCATCATCAAGGCGGGCATCCGTGCGTCGGACGCCTCGCCGATGGCGATCATCGAGTTCGTCGATCGCGACGTCAGCGCCAAGGGCCAGGATTCGGGCCCGGTGATGAACGACGAGGATTTCGACGCCGCGGCGTGATCGTGCCCGCCGCCGGTGACGGCGGTGATGGTTGACAGCCCCTTGAGCAACAGGCCGCGCCCCCATAGGGTGCGGCCTTTCTCATTTCCTGCTGGAGTCCATCCATGCGTCGCGCCCTGATCGCCCTGCCGCTGCTGTTCGCTTCCCCCGCCTTCGCCCTTTCCGACCCGGAGCCTCGCCCCGCCATGACCGCCACGATCGACTATCCCGACACGCGCCGCGTCGACGTGGTCGACGAGCAGTTCGGCGTGAAGGTGGCCGACCCCTATCGCTGGCTGGAAAACGACGTCCGCAACGACAAGTCGGTGGCCGATTGGGTCGCCGAACAGAACAAGCTGACCGACGCCTATCTGGCGACGCTGCCCGGCCGCGACGTGTTCGCCGCGCGGCTGAAGGCGCTGTATGATTATGAACGCTTCGGCGTTCCGCAGCAGCAGGGCGGGCGCTATTTCTACAGCCGCAATTCGGGGCTGCAGAACCAGTCGGTGCTGTACGTCCGCGACCGTGTGGATGGCGAGGGGCGGGTGCTGATCGATCCCAATGGCTGGTCGGCCGATGGCGCGACCGCGCTGGGCGAATGGGCACCGAGCGAGGACGGCACCAAGCTGCTCTATACCATCCAGGAAGGCGGCACCGACTGGCGGATCGTCAAGGTGCTGGACGTCGCGACCGGCAAGACCCTGGACGACAAGGTCGAGTGGGTGAAGTTCTCCAACTTTGCCTGGGCCAAGGACGGCAGCGGTTTTTACTATTCGCGCTTCCCCGAGCCCGCCAAGGGCCAGGAGTTTCAGGCGCTGAACGAGAACCAGGCGGTCTATTTCCACAAGCTCGGCACGCCGCAATCGGCCGACACGCTGGTTTATGCGACGCCGGAGACGCCGAAGCGCGGCCATTTCGCGCAAGTGACCGATGACGGCGCGTGGCTGGTCATCACCACGACCGAGGGCACCGACAATCGCTATGAAATGACGCTGATCGACCTGACCAAGCCGGGCGCGAAGCCGCGGACGATCGTCAAGGGGCTGGAGAATGAATGGGCGGTGGTCGGCAATGTCGGCAGCCGTTTCTGGTGGAACACCAACAAGGGCGCACCGCGATCGAAGATCGTCGAGATGGACGTCGCATCCGCCGACCTCGCCACCCGCGACGTGGTGCCCGAGGATCAGGCGGTGCTGCAGGGCGCGACGCTGATCGGCGGCCAGATCGTCGCGAGCTATCTGGTCGACGCCAAGACCGAGGTGCGCCGCTATGCCCCCGACGGCAAGCTGCTGGGCCAGGTCGCGCTGCCCGGCATCGGCACCGCCGCGGGTTTCGGCGGCGACCAAAATGAAAGCGAGACCTTCTTCGCCTTCACCAGCTTCGCGACGCCGACCACCATCTATCGCTATGACGTAAAGACCGGCCAGGCGACGCCCTGGGCCGCGCCAAAGGTCGCGTTCGACCCGGCGGACTATGTCGTCGACCAGCAATTCTATACGTCGAAGGACGGCACCCGCGTGCCGATGTTCATCGTCAAGCACAAGGACGTGACCGGCCCCGCGCCGACCCTGCTCTATGCCTATGGCGGGTTCAACATTCCCCAGCTCCCGGGATTTTCGGTCACGCGGCTGGCGTGGATCGAACAGGGCGGGGTGCTCGCGGTCGCCAACATTCGGGGCGGCGGCGAATATGGCAAGGCGTGGCATGACGGCGGGCGCCTGCTCAACAAGCAGAACGTGTTCGACGACTTCATCGCCGCGGGCGAATATCTGATCGCCAAGGGCATTACCGGCAAGGACCAGCTCGCGATCCAGGGCGGCTCCAACGGCGGCTTGCTGGTCGGCGCGGTGACCAATCAGCGCCCGGACCTGTTCGCCGCCGCGCTGCCGGCGGTGGGCGTCATGGACATGATCCGTTTCGACCGGTTTACCGCCGGGCGCTACTGGGTCGACGATTACGGCTATCCGTCGAAGGAAGCCGATTTCAAGAACCTCTACGCCTATTCGCCCTATCACAATATCCGTGCGGGCCAGCGCTATCCCGCGATCCTTGCGACCACCGCCGACACCGACGACCGCGTCGTGCCGGGCCACACGTTCAAATATACCGCGGCGCTGCAGGCGACCGACATCGGCGATCGCCCGCATCTGGTGCGCATCGAAACCCGCGCCGGTCACGGATCGGGCAAGCCGACCGACAAGATCATCGAGGAATACGCCGACCTGTGGTCGTTTGCGGCCAAGTGGACCGGCCTGAAGATCAAGCCGGCGAAATGATCCACCGGCCCAGGCGGCACGTCGCATCCAGCTGACGTGCCGCCGGCTGCGGTCATTTCAGGATCAACGGCGTCAACACCGGCGCCATCAGCATCTCGAACTCCAGATTGGTTGCCGAGACGATGTTCTCGACGATCAGGCCGTCCTCGACGCGCGTGACGTGGGTTTCGTCGAACAGGATGACCCGGTTGGTCGCGTCGACGCCGAAGAACGGCTTGGCGTGACGCTGGCGCGAGTGAAAGCGGGTGACGACGCGGGTGCCGTCGGCGGAGGCGAACTGGTCGATGATTTCGACCGGCGATTCGGCGGGAAAGGCGTCGACAAAGCCGGCGATCGTCGCCTTGTACTCTTCGCGCCCGTCGATCGGCCCGGTCGGCTTGAGGCCAGTGATACCCTGTACGCGCGCGTGCAGGGTCGCGTCGGCGACGGCCAGGTCCGCTTCGCCGAGGAAACGGGTGATGAAGCGGGTGACGAGTTCGACGGTGCTCGACATGTTCGGGTCCTCCTGGTTTTGCCCGCGGCGCAATAGCATGGACGATATTGCCGCCCTATCCTGTCACCCGAATAGTTGGTATCGACCGCATCGATGGATCTCGCGCGTGTCGACCTGAATCTGCTCGTTGCGTTTCATGCGCTTGCCGAAACGCGCAACGTCAGCGCCGCTGCCGAACGCCTCGGCATACGTCAGCCCGCGATGAGCGCCACGCTGGCGCGGTTGAGGGCGCTGTTCGGCGACCGGCTGTTCGTGCGCAGCCACGGTGCGATGCAGCCGACACCGCTTGCGCAGCGGCTGATGATGCCGATCGCCGCTGTGCTCGATCAGCTTCGCGCGGCGCTCGACGATGCGGTCGCGTTCGATCCCGCGCATCCCGGTCACCGTTTCCGCGTCGCCAGTACCGATTATACGACGATGGTGCTGCTTCCCCGCGTCATGGCGCGGATCGAGGCGCTGAGCCCGGGATCGAGCGTGGAGATCATCGGCTATGACAAGCGCGACATCGAAGCCATGGTCGCGCGCGGCGATATCGACCTTGCGATCGGCACCTTTGCATCTCCACCGCCAGATGCCGTGCAGCAGCGGCTGCTCGCCGAACGGTTCGTCGGCGTCGCGCGGGCCGGGCATCCCGCCATTCGCGACGGCAAGATCAGCCTCGACGATTTCGTGGGGGCGCGACATGTGCTGACATCGGTTCGTGGCGACCGCCGCGGCGCGATCGATCGCGCGCTGGCCGATGCCGGCCTGCACCGCACGATCGCCCTGGTCGTGCCCCACATGCTGGCGCTACCCCCGGTGATCGCGGGCACCGACCTGATCGGGGCGCTGCCGTCGCGCATGGCTGATCGGGCGACGGCGTGGGGGCTTCAGTGCTTTGACCTGCCCGTCGGCGTGCCGGCATGGCATATCGAAATGCTGTGGAATCCGATGGCTCGATCGGATGCCGCAACCGCCTGGCTCCGCGCGCAATTTATGTGGGCGGCCAACGCGCTGTGAGGCGGTTCATCTGCGCGACAGCGCGGATCGGGCATGGGAGTGTCCTGACGAGTGGGAGGCGCGCGAATGAACAGCTTGCGGATCATGGGTGCGGCGTTGGCGACCACGGCAATGCTGGCGACGGCGGTCCCGGCGGACGCGCGCGACTGGGGGCGGGGGCGCTGGCATCATCGCGGCGACCGGATCGACGGGGGCGACGTGCTGCTGGGCGCGGTCATCGCGGGTGCCCTGATCGCCGCCATCTCGGCAGCGAGCCGCGCGGACCGTGAGCGCCGCAATATCCCGCGGGACACGATCGATCCGCCGTTGCCGCCGCC
>NZ_LSKG01000117.1:0-3401 GCF_001557005.1 Sphingomonas sp. CCH15-F11
GTTCATCAGCGGCCCGCCGCCGGCCGACCTGTCGCGTATCGGCTGGGACGAGGTCACCGATCACATGCAGATCATGCTCGACATCGGCTATGGCCTCGTGCCGCTGGTCGACGAGCGCCGCGGCGGGCCGCTGATGAACCGGATCACCGGGGTGCGCCGCCAGCTGTCGAAGGACCTGGGCTTCGTCGTCCCGCAGGTGAAGGTGCGCGACGACATCAACCTCGCGCCCTATACCTATCGCATCCTGGTCAACGGGGTCGCGCTGGGCGAGGACAGCGTTTCGCCCGACGGCATGCTGGCGCTCGATACCGGCCAGGCGGCGGGCAAGCTGAAGGGCAAGCCGGCCAAGGACCCGACGTTCGGCCTCGACGCGGTGTGGATCGCGCCCGGCGATGCCGACGGTGCGACCGGCATGGGCTATCTGGTCGTCGATCCGGGCACCGTGATCGCCACGCACCTCAATCATGTGCTGGTGCAGAGCGCGGCCGACCTGCTCGGCCCCGACGAGGTCCAGTCGCTGCTCGACGGGCTGAAGGAGCGCGCGGCGCAGCTGGTCGCGGCGCTGTCGCCCAACCCGCTGCCGCTGACCACGCTGACCCAGGTGCTGCGCGGCCTGCTGGCGGAGAACATCCCGCTCAAGGAGTTCCGCCTGATCGCCGGCGCGATCGCGGTCGCCGCCCAGCGCACCGCCGATGCCGAGGAGATCATCGAGATGATCCGCCCGCAGCTCGGCCCGCTGATCATCCAGAAGCTGTGCGGCGTGCGCGAGCCGCTGCGCGTGATGACGCTGGAGGGTCAGCTCGAGGCGCTGCTCGGTCAGGCGATGCGCAGCGACACCAGTCGCCGCCACACCGTCGAACCCGACCTGGGCCGGCGCATCATCGACGCGGTGCAGAGCGCCGCGACGCCGCTGATCGCCGAATCGAAACCGTTCGTGCTGGTCGTCCAGCCGTCGATCCGGCTCGCGATCCGCAAGCTCGTCCGCACCGTCCTTCCCGACACGCCGGTGATGAGCTTCTTTGAAGTGCCCGAGGACAAGGCGGTCGAGGTGATCGCGGTGATCGGGGCGCCCGAAATGCTGCCCGCATGAGCGTCCCCTTCACCCCGCCCGACGACGCGCAGCCGCTGACCTATGGTCGCACTGCCCAGGCACGCGACCATCAGGCGCTGATGCGCCGCCACCTGCCGATGGTGCGCCGGATCGCATGGCACGTCCACGGATCGATGAGCACGCTGGTCGAGGTCGAGGACCTGGTCCAGATCGGGCTGGTCGCGCTGGTCGAGGCGCTCGCCGCGTTCGAAGATCGCGGCCAGGTCACCTTTGAACAATATCTCGCCACCCGGCTGCGCGGCGCGATGATCGACGAACTTCGCCGCCAAGCGACGATCACGCGCGGCGCGATGCGGCGCAAGCGCGTTTATCAGGACGCCGTCGCCGCCCTGACCCGCGATCAGGGCCACGCGCCCAGCGATGCGCAGGTCGCCGACAAACTGGGGATCACCGTGGAAAAACTCCGCCAGGATTATGCGACGGCCGAACCGGTCCGCTTCGATTCGATCGACGACGTCTATTCGGACGAGGGGCCGTGGTTCATGTCGGACGCGCCCGACCCGTTCGTGGCGCTGGCCGAAGCGGATCAGCGCGACCTGCTCGTCGCCGCGATCGAGGATCTGCCCGAGCGCGAGGCGCTGGTCATCCAGCTTTATTATGTCGAGGAACTGAACCTCGAGGAGATCGGCCATGTGCTGGGCGTCGGCCAGGCGCGCGTGTGCCAGATCAAGAAGTCCGCGCACGATCGCCTGAAGCGCGCACTCGATCGCCGGCTGGGCTGAGCACCACACCCGCGTGTCGCGGGGAGGCTCCCCAAAAGCAACAAGGCGTCGCCCTGGCGGAGGCCGGGCCTTTGGCCGAATGGAGCGCTCCTTTCTGCCGGAGGCCCCGGCCTCCGCCGGGGCGACGTCTCGGATTCAACGGCACCGGGTGCTGCACGCCCTGCGCCGGAGCGACGCCTTTGTTGTTGGCGGGCTGGAGCTGATCAGCCGGCGAGTGGCTCGCCTCCCTTCGCCGGACAAACAAAAACCCCGGTGGCAAACACCACCGGGGTTCTCGCGTCCCGTTCGGATCGGGAGCCGAACCGCCGCCCTTTCAGGGGGGGTGGCGGCGGCCCGAGCCCGACGTCCTTACTGGAGGAGCGACAGCACGTTCTGCTGGCTCTGGTTCGCCTGGGCGAGCATCGCCGTCGACGCCTGGCTCAGGATCTGGGCCTTGGCGAGCGCGGTCGTTTCCGCCGTATAGTCCGTGTCTTCGATGCGGCTGCGCGCATCCGACAGGTTGGTCGCGTTGTTGGTCAGGTTGTTGACCACCGACTGCAGGCGGCTCTGGCCCGCACCCAGCGTCGCGCGGGTGGTCGAGATCGACTCCAGGTCAGCGTCGATATCGGCGAGGGCCGCGTTCGCCGCCGTACCGTCGGTGCCCGACACGTCGAACGAACCGGCGGTGCCGGCACCGGACGTCAGCGCGGTCAGGTCGTCGAGCGTCAGGTCGACCGTGTCGGTGCCGTTCGCACCGCTCTGGATGGTGACGGTCGCGGTCGAACCGTCGAACAGCACCACGCCGTTGAACTCGGTGTTCGAAACGATCTGGCCGATCTGCGCGGTCAGTTCGTCGACTTCGACCTGCAGGTTGTCACGGTCGGTGTCCTGATAGGTGCCCGAAGCCGCCTGAACCGCCAGTTCGCGGATACGCTGCAGCATGTTGGTGACTTCGCCCAGCGCGCCTTCCGCGGTCTGCGCCAGCGAAATGCCGTCATTGGCATTGCGCACGGCCTGGTTCATGCCGCGGATCTGCGAGGTCATCGAGGTGGCGATGGCGAGGCCGGCGGCGTCGTCCTTCGCGGAGTTGATACGCTTGCCGGTCGAGAGGCGCTCCATGGCCGTGCCGAGCGAGCGGTTGGCCATCGAGGAAGCGGCCTGGGCGCGAAGCGCGCCGCTGTTGGTTGCGATAACGGTCATTTGTCCGATCTCCTGTGTCCTGGCGTTCCCGCCTTCCCCCCGAAAAGCGGGAGCCGGGCTGCCACAAGGGATAACGACCGGGGCGCAAAGGACTTTAGGGGGCCCCGGCAAATATTCCGCGGACCCCGTTTTCGCGGGGCTCTTACGCGCGCGCAAGGGCGCGGGTGTTCCAGCGGTATTTTTCTTCGGACGTTTACCACGTCTTTACCACGGAACCCGCAAAGAACGCTGGAAGAACGGGGGAAGTCCATGCCGACCATCATTGCAAGCGATTCGGTGCTCGATCGGCGCTTCACGCTTGTGTCCAGCCTGCGCACGCAGGGTTTTGAAATCGCGCCGGTCGCCACCGCGCGGCCGGGACCAGGCGACCTGTTCCTGGTCATGGCGGG
>NZ_LSKG01000118.1:0-3073 GCF_001557005.1 Sphingomonas sp. CCH15-F11
TGTAAACGCTCGCGCTAAATGGCGGCGTTCTGATCGCGCTATTTGTCAGTTGCCGGGTCCGATGACGAGGCAATCGCGCGCGGCCTGAACGATGTCAGCGGTGACCTCCTCGACGCGGTTGAGGGTCATGATCCGCCGCATCTGCGCGAACAGGCGCTCCATGAGCCGGAAGTTGCCGCGCGTGATGCGGATCACGGCTGCCTGCGCTTCGATCGCGTCGAGTTGGGCCGGGTCGAAGCTGATCCCGAAATCGCCGGCGTGGGTCGCGAGCAGCAGCCGCATTTCGGTCTCGGTAAGCGGTTTGAACTCGTGGACGAAGCCGATCCGCGAGTAGAGCTGGGCATAGCGGGCGAGGCGCTTCTCCAAGCCCGGCATACCCATCAGGATCAGCCCGAAGCCGTGGCGATCGGCCATGTCGCGGAGATGTTCGAGCGACTTTATGGTCAGGCGGTCGGCCTCGTCGACGATGACGAGGGGGCAGGCGATGCGGGCGGCGTCATGGGTGATTTCGTCCTGCGAGCCGCCCGCGACCGTCAGCCGGGCATAGCCCAGCTTAATGAGGTTGAGGCCCAACACCGCGTCGATCGTCTTGGGCGTGTTGCTGACCGACACGGTGTAGAAGACGGCGCGGCAGCGAGCGACCTTTTCGCCAAGGAGCGCGGCAATGGGACGGAGCGCGGCATATTCCCCCAGGTCGGGGAAGCTGGAAAACTCGCGCGCCGATCGCGTCTTTCCGACGCCCGGCCGGCCATGACACACGCCGATATAGCGGTAGTGCGCGCAGGCTTCGGCAAACTCGACGAACCGGGCATGTTCGCGGGTCGCCAGGAACGGCTGCTCGACCAGGAACTCAATCGTCAGCGGCGTAGAGCCGGAGCCCTCGGTAGGTGGTGGGCCGGGAAGCCGTATCCTCTTGGTCGCCATCGAAGGTCTCCGTGGGGGCAGGCACCTGCTTGTCGCGCTCCTTCGCGCCGCGCCGGGCGCGCTGGATCGCGTGCAACGACGGGTGCCCAGCGTGCTCGGAGCTGAGCGCACGGCAGACGAACCGGCCCTGGTGGTAGACGTGGATCTCGGTCAGGTCGCGGGGGTCATAGACCGCCTCGACCTGCTCGCCGACGAAGGCCGCGAGCGTGGGTTCGACATAGCGCCTGCCCATCAGACGGATGCCGTCGCGCAGCACTTTACGGGGCTTGGGCACGTGCACGAGCAGCATGTCGAGCTGTTCAAGGCTGTCGGGCATTGCGGGCAGGAACCCGCCCTTCTGCCAGCGCGTGATCGGCGGTTCGCCGGTGCTGCCATGCGGGCGACGATGATAGACGCCGCACACGAACGCCTCGAAGCGGGCGCGCAGCTCGTCGAGCGTGAGCACTGGCGCCGACAGCGGCTTGCCCGCGATCAGGTGGCCGGGCAGGTCGGGCAGGAACATGTCGTTGATGGTGCGGAACAGCCGCTCGATCTTGCCGCGCCCGCGAGGACGCCCCGGCAGCGAATGGATGAGGCGGATTTTGAGGGCGATGCACGCCTGCTCGATATGCTCGGAGATGAAATCCGAGCCGTTGTCGACGTAAAGCTGTTCGGGAATGCCGCTGACGATCCATTCGGGATTGGGCTTGCGCCAGATCGCCTGCCGCAAGGCGAGCGCCGTGTTGAGGGCACTGGGGGCATCGAGGCTGAGGAAGTAACCGGCGATGGCTCGGCTGTGATCGTCAACGATGACGGTCAGCCAAGGACGCACCGGGGTTCCGGCATCATCGAGCACGAGAATGTCGAGAACGGTATGATCGGCCTGCCACATCTCGTTCGAGGTCGCGGCTTCGCGCCGATGCACTAGCTCGTGCTGGTCGCGGTAGACGGCCGGATCGGAGGCTGCGGCGATCTGGCTTGCCGGTATCGCCCTGACGACACGCGCGACGGCCGCATAGCTGGGGGTTCGGTGTCCATGCGCGATGGCGAGTTCCTGCACCTTTCGGTGAATGGCGGCGACCGGGGGTCGCGGGCGCTTGGTGGCGAGAGTGCGGGTCAGTTCGACCAGATGTTCCGGCAGGTGCAGCCTGCCCCGATCGTTGCGCGGCAGACGCGCGAGACCGGCAAGTCCTTCGGCACGGTAGCGCCCGAGCCAGCGCTGCAACGTCCGCTCGCTCAGCGTGCCGGTGCGGGCGAGGTCCGCGAGCGGGATGCCATCGGCGAGGTGCGGTTCAAGGACGCGGTAGCGCTCGATCGCCAGCGGCGGGACAAGCGCCGGATGCGTCACCGCCGACGGTCCGTGTCGCAGGTAAGGAAAACGGAGATTTGCCTGCCCATCGCCATGCGAGTCCGCTCGCGTTGCCAAACCGGCCTGTTCGACGTAAATCTACCCGGTAAAGAAAACTAGGGCAACATAGACCTGCCGATGACGACTTTCTTCCCAAACCGCGCCCGATCGGGGCGCCACCGGCCCTACGCATGAAAATCGGTTACGCCCGCGTATCGACCGCCGAGCAGAACCTGGACCTCCAGCGTGATGCGCTGAAGGCTGCCGGCTGCGAGAAGGTCATCACCGACAAGGCCTCCGGGGCGACTGCCGCTCGCCCTGGATTGGAAAAGGTGAAGGAGCTGCTTCGCGCCGGCGACACACTGGTGGTCTGGCGCCTCGACAGGCTCGGCCGCTCGCTCCGTGATCTGATCGGATGGATGACCTACCTCGACGAGGAAAAGGTCGGGCTGCTGAGCCTGCACGAGGCGATCGACACGACCACCACGTCGGGCAAGCTTACCTTCCACCTGTTCGGGGCATTGGCGGAGTTCGAGCGCAACCTGATCCGCGAGCGGACCCAGGCCGGTCTCACCGCAGCCCGCGCTCGCGGCAAGAAGGGTGGCCGGCCGGCCGCACTCGGCAAGGACAAGCGCGACCTGCCCGTCAGGCTCTACCACGAGAACACGATGCCGATCGCCAAGATTTGCTCGATGCTCGGCATCTCCAAGCCAAAACTCTACGCCTATGTGCGATCGGCCGAGACCAAGCCGGTAGCCGCGTAGCGACGCTCGCCGACAAATAGCGCGATCAGAATGCCGCCACTTAGCGCGAGCGTTTACA
>NZ_LSKG01000119.1:0-710 GCF_001557005.1 Sphingomonas sp. CCH15-F11
TGCCCCGCCTCCCAACGCGGCAAGTCTAACGACCGCGCCGCTATGCGCTCGGGCCATTGCCAGCTCGCCGGCGCGACCTCGCGCGCGACCAGGCCGGGCACTATCGCCCATGCGATGATGCCGATCGCGACCCCGCCCAGCCCGAACCATAGCTGCCGATTCTTCTGGTCGGCTCGCGTCCATGCGGACCCGGCGACGGCGCGAAGCTCGGCCATGACGCGGGCCTTGTCCTCGCCCGCCCTGGCGAGCGCTGCCTGATCCTCGCGCCGGGCCGCGTTACCCGCCGCCACGATCCGCTGCGCCATTTGCTCGGGCGTCATCGCCAGCGCCGGACTCCGGGCGATCACGTCGTTGATGACCGCGATCCGGTCGGCCGTGGCGTCCACGCCCTGCTGCATCCGCCCCAACGTCTCGGTATAATCGGGCACGTCGATCGCGCCGCGCTCGGCCGCCAAGCCCTCCACGGCGCGGCGCAACAGCGCCAGCTCGCCACGCATGGCCTCGAAAGCCTCGGCCGCGTCTGCTCCCTGGCTGTCGTCCTCGTCCGCCACCCATCCCCCTTACCGGCTCATGCCACGCTCGCGATCACGCCCGATCGCGACCGACTGCGCCAGTTCCTGCCCGATCGACCGGCCCCGCTCCATGCTCAACGCCAGCTCGGGGGCGCGACGCCGCAACACGGATTCGAGTTGCGGATCGCGGTGCAACCC
>NZ_LSKG01000120.1:0-2678 GCF_001557005.1 Sphingomonas sp. CCH15-F11
GCTTTGGACGGCGAGAGCGCTGCGACGATCGCGGAGAAATGGCCAGGCCGCAACGCAGGCGAGTCCGGTGAGGCCGAGCAGCGTCACCGGGTTCCCCGCCAGGGTTATTGTCTCGAATAACGATTGCACCAAAGGATCCCGCATGCCGCCAGCCGGTGAGCATCATGAAGGATCAAGGTTACCAAGTCGTACCTACTTGGTGAGCGGGGTACGACTGAACGGGCGCTGACGGGGCCATTCAGACCTGTTTCAAGGCAGCCCATCTAGTCAGGGGCCAATCCGCCATCGGGCGGACCTTGGAAGGAGAACCGAGATGGTGCGCAAGTTCATCGCAGCTGCGGCGCTGCTGGCTTCCACGGCCGGCATGCTCGCCCCGAGCGCAGCGCTGGCGCGAGACCGTGAGCATGGCGGATGGCAGGCCCGCAACGAGCATGGCCGGGATCAGCACGGCTACGGCAACCGCTATCGGGATTATGATCGCCGCAATCGACACGGGAGCTACTACGCCAGCAACCGGCATTATGTTGGAAACGGCTATTATGCGCGCCGCCATGGGTCGGGTTACGGTTACAACCAGCATCGCGAGGGCGAGCACGATCCCTATCGCGGCCACTAGGTCGCGTTGGGAACACAAGCGGGCATCGGGCTTGGCAGGCCGTGCGGATAGGCGCATGTTGATGACGGGCGGTCGCTCAACGTCCGGGCGTCGTCCGTTCATCGGACCCGAGCAATGCCGCGCCCTCTTCGTAAGGCCCTCTCCACCTTCATTCTGCTGGCAGCGCTTGCCGGCTGCGTCAGTCGCCGAGAGATGACCGCCCGCCATCAGGCCGCGTGCGCGAGCTACGGCTTCCAGCCCGGGACGGAGGGCTACGCCAACTGCCTTCTTCAGCTCGACATGGGCGATTATAGTTATGGCCACCACGGCGGTGGCGTGCCGTTGTTCCCCGCGCGGCATCCTTCGCCCCGGCCGGCTCCCGCCCCCGCGGTTACGCCGGACCAAGCCCGGTGAAACAGTTCGCCGCCTTGGCGAGCCGAGTATGTCGATCCGGCGTGTCGTTCAGAAGGCGAGGTGGTTCAGGCCGCCGTGCATGAATGATCCGCCGAGCCAGCCTTGGACGGCGATCGCGATGGTGACCGCGCCGAGCAGGCTCCAGTAAGCGGTGCGGGGCCGCTCCGCCGCCCGCCGCGCCCGGAACGCCAGGTAGACCAGCACGACCGAGAGTGCCGCCAGCGTGGTGCCGAGCCACCGGTGAGTCATCAGCACGGGATTGCGATCGGAAAGGTAGAAGCCGCCGGCGAACCAGCCGAGGAACGCCGCGACGATCGCGCCCAGCGAGCCGACGATCAGCATGACCCGCGCCGCTTCCTGGTAGGATGCGTTGCGCCGCCAAAGCCCGAACAGCTCCACCGCCAGCGCGCCAATGATCATGGCGATCGGGAAGTGGATCACCATCGTGTGCAGGCGGCCAAGCCAGCTTACCAAGCGCTGCCCGAAGGTCTTGTTCCTGGCGTTGGCCTCGTCGTGCCCGTGGCCCATCGCCATGTCGTCCGCAGCCACGTCCTGGCCCATCGCGGCGTCCGCCGGGCCGACCGCGTTGTCGTTCATCCCCGCCATGCCTGCATGGTCGTCGCTTGCCGCCCGGCTCGCCTGAGTATTGCCCGGTCCGGCCCCGAGCGCGTCGTGATCCTCATGGGCGAGCGCCGGTCCCGCCATGCCCAGCATAAGCGCCGCCAGCAACAAGGTCAGCTTCGAATTCCGCATGGGCCAAGCGCTTTCTTTGACGATTCTCTTTGTGGATACGCAGCACGAGGCGTTTGCCCTCGCTAGCGCTTGGCATTTCCCGATGCGCCCTGCCTGCACGGGTGAGACACACAGTTCAATTGCGGACGATCCAACCCTAAGACAGAAGCGTCGCGATCACGCCAGCATTCAAAGCGGAGAAGTAGCTTTGCCTTTTCTGCGGAAGCATCGGCAGGAGCACCTGATCGTCCGCTTGAGCGCCGCTTGCACGCGACGCTCTCCGGGGAAAGGTCAGAACACATCTACCCGGTAGTGGCAGGCCGCTAGACCTGCTTTCTCCAGCGGGTTGCCACGTTCGCTACTGGCAACCCGCTAGCCGTCCGTCCGACATGGCTTCACTTCGGCTTCGGCGCAGCCTTTTGATGTCCGCCCTTGTGGTGGGCGGTCTTCTTCGGAGCGGCCTTTTTGCCCTTCGTGGCCATCTTGGCACCGGGTGCCATCTTCATCCCGGCCATCGAGCCACCGCTCGTTTGCGCCGACGCCGCGCTGACGCCGGCGGTGGCGATGCCAATAGCCGCAACGGCCTGAAGCAGCTTGGCTGCGAAGTGTGTTGTGATCATAATCTCTCCACTCCCACGGGCAGACGGCAATGGTCGATCTGCTCATGAGATACTACGCGACAGGATGCCTGAGCCCTCATTATCGTGGAGAAAGGATCCGGTGTGGAGCGGAGGTCGCACCCGCGGACGCTCCCATCGTGAGCAGGATCGAAGATCAGCCCAGCACTCCAACCGGAGAAGAAGCGATGAGGATCAACATGCTTGGCTACGGAGTCGCCGTTCTGGCGGCCCTGCTCGTCTCTGCGTGCGGAACACGCGAACCGGGGTGACTACACGAAAGTGGCGTATCTGCACGCTAAGGGCGAACAAATGGGTGC
>NZ_LSKG01000121.1:0-3646 GCF_001557005.1 Sphingomonas sp. CCH15-F11
CCACCGATATGCCCTCGCGTTCAAGATCGACATTCATCACCTGCTTTACGAGCGACGGTAGCAGGATCAGTTCTGCTGCGCCTTCGACGAGCATCACGCGCCGGGCAAACAGTAGGTTCGACTTGGTGGCGTCCAGATACCGCTCCAGGTCATGGCGGTCGTTATCTGTGAGATTGGGCGCACGGCTGGGGACCGCTGCCAGCGATGATTGTCCTGCTCGCTGTGTCAGCACAACATAGGAGGACAGCGACGCACCCGCTGTTATTTGGGTGCTGTGGGTGGTCGCGATCGTCTGGAACGGCAGTCCGCGAATGGCGTCCATCAACGTCGCTTGAAGTTGCGGATGAAGGTGCGCTTCGGGTTCCTCAACAAGGATCAGTTCACCCGCCGACTTCCCGGCGGCCGCGCGTTTGCGGAACTGCTCGATCAGGATCGCGATGTAGAGGATATTGTTGAGCCCGAGGCCGTTCCGGCGAGGCTCGAACTGGCTCACGACCGGGTTGGACAAAAGCACGATCAGGTTGCGGATGATCGATTGAAACGAAGGGGCCGAAAGGCCCAGCTCAATTCCAAGATCGAATGCTGGGCCGGTGACTTCGGTGAACGCCCGATCGATGGATTGGGCAATAGCTCTCACTGTCGGCGTTGCTTCAATGAGGTTGTTCGCGTTGCGAACGGCATCAACGATCGTCTGCTGCTCGGCGACAGCAATGTCGCTGGCCTCTACGAGGCGAAGCAAGGGGGATCGGCGCGGCTGCTGCAAATCGCCTTCTACGTCCCGTAGGGCTGGCAGGAACACGACAAGGTAGGATTGCAGATATTGGAGGCCCACAGAGGTCGCCCCCAACTCGTCGTTCTCGTGGTTCCACGCAATCTGCGTCAGGTCGATGGCCGGATTGCCACCGCCGAATAGCTCCCAGCTAAAATCGTCCAAGTTCAGCGGGCGGTCCAGCGCTTGTCGCGCGATCAGGTCACGGATCGCTCGCTTGGGACGAAACCGATAGAAGATCCGTGCACGGTTAGGTTCGATCTGCGTCCCCTGAAGGAGCGCTTCTTCGTTTTCGTTGCCCTGAAAGCCGGTGAACTCGACGCCAACGAGAGCCTGAAACGGCTGGGTTTGATCGACGGTGCAGTAGACGTCTTCCTTCGTCAGCGATCGATAGGCGGAAGAAAGCCCCACATCGAGGCACAGGCGGATCGCATGGATGAAGGACGATTTGCCGGTGTTGTTCTCGCCAATGACGAGTGTGGTGGATTCGGCCAGGGGAACGTCGGCGAATTCGATCGCCCGAATGTTTCTGATGACGACTCTGCTGACGCGCATTTCATGGTCCTCCCCGACCTTGGGCGGATATTATCTCTTGCGGCGGCCAAGTGTCACGGAAATGCTGAAAACAAGGTCGGGCCAATTCAGCCAAAATGGACTAAATTCAAACCGCTAGATGGCGTCAAACCAAGTCGCGGACCCGCACAAACAGTTCGCCGGTTCGAGAGGCGCGGGCCACTTTGCGCTGGATAACTTCGGGAAGCGATAGTGTTCCGCTGAGCGCCTCCCACAAGTCCAGACCATCCATGCAAACCAGCCGCTTTCCGCGACCGAACGCATGCAACCCGTCATCGGTGAAGCCGCTCTGGCTAATGAAAACGCCCCGAGTCCACGTAGCTCGTTGCGCGAGTTTGCCTTCAAGTACATGAAGGTCCGCCGCGCCGGTCTTATCGGCCTGCCACTTCGCTTCGATGAGGTACGTCTGGCCGTCGAGCTCAAAGCTGCCATCGATCTGCTCGCCGCGAAGGTTGATGCTGCCGCCGCCCGACATGCCGTGGGCGGTGAACAGGTCGCGTAAGAATTTCTCGAATGCCAACCCCCGCGCTTGCGGAGCCAACGCCGTAAGCGCGATTAGTGCGTCGCGGAGTTTGCTGAGATCGGGGGCGGGTGCCTTTGCGGGAGCGGGCGGCGCTGGCGCAGCACCCGCAATTCCCTTTCCGCCAAGTCGCACAACGAGGTCATTTAATCGCCGCTCGGCATCGACCACACTGGTTTTAGCGTCGTCACCGAGCGTCTCGCGATATTCCCAGAGCGTCTCAAGTGCCTTGGCTGCCGCCGCGTCATCGGCCACTTCAAGATAGCAGCGAAGCCGGTTCATCTTGGAATTGCCGCGGCCAGCGAAGCGGTCATCGTAGATTTGAACGCCAAGCTCCTGAGCAAAGAAACTAGCGAAGCTATTGTTCGAGAAATCGAGCACGTAGCCAGGGTCTGCCGGCCGCTCAAAGACCTGATCAACAAGCTTCATTTCTAGTGCGCGTATGCTGCCCATGGTGGTTGAAGTTTGCTTCCCGAGCCCTTCGTTGTCCAGTTTGGACTCCCGTGGTCGGCATCGATCGCGGCCGCGCAAGGGGGTCCGGTTGATTGCATTGCCCGATGTAAAGCCGCCAGTCAGCAAACGGCCCATCGGCGGTCAGTCTGCTTCTGGCGTAACCTGCGTGGCGGCAATGGCGCCCAATGTGCGGACGTTTAACCCGTAGATGCATCAACCCGAACGCCGACGAGGCGCGCACCCCGGACTGAACGAGTGCGCCGCATCGCCAATTTCCGGCTGAGATTGATCGCGGCTCGGTGCGATCGTGGGAGAGGTGAACTCGGATATCGAAAAGGGTCTTCATATTGGCCCGTCAGCTGCAAACAGTTTCGACAAAAAATCTCACGGCGCGCATCCCGCGTCCCATCGCACCCGTAGCTCCGATCGCTGTGTCACTGACCAACCCGGGCGCTAGGCGCCTTTAGCGATGGTGGCCGAGCCAAATGGGGAGAAGCCGCCCGCCGGGAGTCTCGAGCTTCCGCGCGGATCATCGGCCGGAGTGTGACGATCGCCGCCGGCCTCGCGCTTTGCAGGGCGCGCTCCCGGGCGGTTAGGGAGAAGCAATCATGCGATATCTGAAATTGGGCGCTGGCATCGGTGCGATACTGATCGCCGCGCCGCTTGCCTTCATGGCGGCGGAGCAGTTCAGTCCGGCGGCCGATCACCTCGATCCTCCGACGCGGACGGACTCCGCCTTTGACGCCTCGCCTGATCGTGCCGCCGACATCGCCGATCTCTATGCGTGGCACACCGACACCTCCGTTATCCTGGCACTGACGTTCTCGGGGCCCCAGGCGACGACGCTTCCCGCGACCTATGATCGCGACGTGCTCTATACGATCAACGTGTCCAACGACGGGTCGCGCACGACTCCGACCATCCCGATCCGCGTCCGCTTTGGCGAGGACACGAGCCGCCCGGGCAACCAGTTTGGGGTTAGCGTCTCCGGGCTGCCGGGTGTTGCTGGGGGTCCGATTTCCGGCCCGGTCGAGACCGATCTTGCCCGGGACGGCGTGACGGTGCGCGCGGGTCTGTTCGATGATCCGTTCTTCTTCGACCTTCAGGGATTCCGGACGACCCGGATGACCGGGACGTTGAGCTTCGATCGCAATCGTGACTTTTTTGCCGGCCAGAACCTGACCGCGGTCGTGATTGAAATCCCCCGCGCTCGCATCGCGAATGGCAATAATCCGGTCGATGTCTGGGCAACGACCGCACGTTTCGGAGGTCAGTTGTGTCAATCGGCGTCCAATCGGGACCCCCTATCGGCGCGCAAAAGGGACCCCCTT
>NZ_LSKG01000122.1:0-13458 GCF_001557005.1 Sphingomonas sp. CCH15-F11
CAGCTGTACCGGATCGCGCCGGTCGCCGTGCAGCTGCCCCAGCGGCGGCGGGCGTCGCCGATCGCAACGCCCGAAACGGTGACGCCGGCGCGCGCGGCATAGCGCGCGGTCGCCTCCCGAAGCGTCGCCAGGGCCTGCTGCCGCAGCCAGCGATCGACGCGCCCGGCCAGCGTGTCCGCCGGCCCGCCGACCCGCAGGAGCACGCCCTCGCAGGCCGGCGCGCGCGGCGCGGCGGGATCATGCGCGATGGTGAGGACGATGCCGCGAAAGGGCAGGGTCGCTCCGTCGGCAAAGGGCTGCGGCTGGGGCAGGCGCGCACGCTGACGCTCGATCCATTCGCGCTGGCTCTCGGCCCAGGCGAGCGCGCGGCGCAGATGTGCGCGTGGCGGCAGGATCAGCCGGATCCGGCCATCGGCGGGATCGACCGAAAGGCGCGCACGGCGCGCCCGCGGGTGGCGGCGCACCTCGATCATGCCCGCATCCGCGCCGGTCACAGGCGGCGATCGGTCAGATGATGTTCGAGGTCGTCGCCCGCCTCGACTTCGGAAACCGTCCAGCCGCGGGTCGATTCGCCGGCGCGGTGCACCGCTTCACGATCGCCGCAGACCAGGTAATGCCATTCGGGCAGCGGCTCGCCCGCGGCGCGCAGCCGGTAGGCGCAGGTGCTGGGCAGCCAGTCGATGCGGCGGACATTGGCCATCGACAGCCGGGTACAATCGGGCACGAACGCGCGCCGCGCGCGATAATTGGTGCAGCGCCCCGCGCGCCGATCGAGCAGGCGGCAGGCGACATTGGTCGGGAACAGCTCCCCCGTCTCCTCATCCTCCAGCTTGTGCAGGCAGCATTTGCCGCACCCGTCGCACAGCGCCTCCCACTGGGCGCGATCGAGCGCCTCGAGCGGCCGGTCTTCCCAGAATCGATCGCCGCCTAGCGCACCCATTTGGCCAGCTCCGCCGCGACGGCCTGCGGGCTTTCATCCTGCGGCAACAGCGCCAGCGGCTTGCCGTCGGGATCGAGCAGATAGGCCTGGCGGCTATGATCCATGTCATAAGCGTCGGCCGTGCCGCCGTCCGCGCGGCGATAATAGACCGCGAATGCCTTCGCGACCGCGGCGATTTCGGCATCGCTGCCCGTCAGCGCGACGAAACGGGGGTGAAAGGCGCCGACGAACTGCTTGAGCGCAGCCGGGCGGTCGCGCGCGGGATCGATGGTGATGAACACCGGCGTGACGCGCGCGCCGCGCGCCGGCTCGGCCTGCTCGAACAGGCGCAGTCCGGCGGCGATGTTCTGGACATCGGTCGGGCAGATATCGGGGCAATAGGTATAGCCGAAATAGAGGATGCGATATCGCCCGGCGAGCTGGCGGTCGCTGAACCGCCGGCCGTCCTGGTCGGTGAGCGTGAAGGGCGCGCCGATCCGCGCCCCTTCCAGCGGGGGACGCGGCGACGAGCCCGCGTCGCACGCGGCCAGGGCAAGGAGCACGCACAGCGCAAGCGATCGGATAAAAACGACGTTCATGGTATCGCCAGCCATGATCTGATACGAGCCCGCTTGCAACATCGACGATCGACCCGGACAGGACGACCCCACCACCATGACCCGATTTGCCCGTTCGCTTGCCCCACTGGCGCTGCTGGCCGTTACCGCACCCGCGATCGCCCAGCAATTCTCGCAAAGCTACGAATTCCTGAAGGCGATCCGCGACGAGGATGGCCAGAAGGTCACCGAGATCCTCAACGAACCCGGCACCACCGTCGTCAACGCCCGTGACCGGTCGACCGGCGACGGCGCGCTGCACATCATCGCGCGCAGCCGCAACACCACCTATCTGCGCTTTCTGTTGCAGAAGGGCGCCAACCCCAACCTTCAGGATGCGCGCGGCAACACCCCTGCGCTCATCGCGGTCGAAACCCGCTTTACCGACGGCATCGATACGCTGATCCTGTACAAGGCCAACCTGAACCTCGCCAACCGGAGCGGCGAGACGCCGCTGATCCGCGCGGTCCAGCTGCGCGATGTCGACATGGTCCGCCGCCTGCTCGCCGCCGGTGCCAATCCGGACCAGGCGGACGTCATCGCCGGCATGTCTGCGCGCGATTATGCCCGGCGCGACGCGCGCAGCCCGGCGTTGCTCAAGCTGATCGAGGACGCCCCGAAGCGCGGCACCAGCGGTCAGGCATCCGGGCCCAAGCGCTAGCCGCTTCGCTTTCGCCGCGAACCGAGTTCGGCCTAGAGCCCCTCGATCATCGCTTCGGGGTCATGCGCGGCCATCCATCGCCGTGCAGCCCGCCGCGCAAAGGCCAGCGTGCATTTTCGCCGCGTCGCCGGATTGAGCGGATGCAGCCGTGCCTCGCGCACGATCGCACCGTCATAGCGATCAGCCACGATCAGCCCGGCACGATCGGGCAGAAACGCCTCGCCATGCAGCGGCGACACGTCGAATCCCGCCGGCACCGCCCAGAAAAAGCGGTCGCAATGCGCGAGATAGTCGAGCCATTTGGTGTCGCCGAGCAGGTCGGCGCGCGACACCTTGATCTCGATGATCGTGATGTTGCCGCGGGTGTCGACCGCCATCAGGTCGGCGCGACGCCCGTCGGCCAGCGGCACTTCGGCCATGGCGACAAGGTCATGGCGCAGCAGCATCCGGCAAACGCCGCGCGCGACGTCCGCCGCGCCGATCAGCGACGACGCGGGCGGTTCGATCGAGGCGGGGATGCTGCGCACCCCCCGCCTCTAGGAACATTAGACGAACATCGCAAGCCGGCGCGAACGCCGCTCAGCGATAAAAGACGTGATTGCCGACCGATGCGACCTTGGCCAGCCGCCAGCCCGGCGCGACGCGGCGGGCGTGAAAGAACATCGCGTCGGCGGCCGGGCTCTGCCAGTGCTGGTCGCGCGCCACCTGGGCGATGGCGACCGCGTTGCGCCACATCGGCCGGGTGGTGTCGACCGCCGGCAGCTTGCCGCCGCGCACGAACGAGAACTGGCCCGGCTGCTTGAGCACGCCGCACACGGTGTTGGGGAAGCGCGGCGAATCGACGCGGTTGAGGATGACTTCAGCGACGGCGAGCTGGCCGCTCTGCGATTCGCTGCGGGCTTCGAAATAGACGCCGATCGCCAGGCAGCGCAGCTCTTCGTCGATGTCGGCGGGCATCGCCTGCGCCGCGACCGCGTCGGCAAGGCTGGAAAAGACGACGGGCGCCGCGGCCTCGGCTGCGGGAGCCTGTTCTTCGATGGGTGTGTCGGACCCCGGCGGGAGCGTCTGCTCAACCTGCAGCTGGGGCGTGGATACAACGGGCACCTTGCTCGTTTCGAGTTCCAGAGCGAAACCCGGAGAGGTGGTGCCGGCAAGGAGTGCAATACCGGAAATTGCCGCCGCAGTGGTCGCGGCGCGTGAAACGAGCTTCATGAACGCAATTCAAATGCGGTGAGCGAGCGTAGTGCGCCTTGGATCAGGCACCACCCGGTCGGCCCCCCGACTGCGTCATCATCCGATATCGCACCTCGAATGACCCAACGCGACAGATAGAGTGCGCGCCCTTTGCGCCGCCTGCCGTTCGGGTCAACCCGGCAAGATCATTTCAGCGGCGAACCGTTCCGGGGACGCGACGTCTACCTCCACGACCCAAAGATCGGGGTCGATGGCGCGGCGGCGCTGCCAATAGGCGGTGGCGGTCGCCGAGTCGGGATCGGCCGGGCCACTGACGATCAGCGCGATCTCGCCGGTGGCACCTAGCCCCCGCTCGACGAAGCGCCAGTTCGCGCCGCGCTCGCCGGCCAGCACCAGGATCGCGCCACCCTGGGGATCGCCGCGCGCCAGCAGGACCGCGTGGCCGCCGGCATCCTGGACCCGGCGGATGAGCGCGGACACGAGCACCGACGCGGGCAACCGTGCCGCGCTCACGCGCCCGAATAGCCCGGCAGGCCGGCCAGAGGGATGCGCGAGCGCATGAACGTGCCGGTGCCGCGCGCGGCTTCCTCGCCATCCGGGCGGATCAGGCGGGCGTCGGCGATCAGCACCCGGCGCTCCCCGCTGATCCACCGGCCCTCCGCCACCACCGGGCCGGGGCCCAGCGGACGGGTCAGCAACAGGTTGAAGGCGGTCGTCAGCAGGAAGCGGTCGGTGACGCGACTGTTCGCCGCATAAAAGGCCGCGTCGTCGAGCATCTTGAAGTAGATGGTGCCATGCGCTGCGCCAGCGGCGTGGAAATCGCGCGCCGCCACCTCGAAATGAATGCGCGCCACACCGGCTTCGGGAATCTCCAGGCGCGAGGCGAACATCCGGTTGATCGGCGCCGCGGCATAGAGCGATTCGAGCGCGCGATAATGCGCCGCCTCGCCCGCCAGCGCGCGATCAGGCGGCGTCGCGGGCATCGACCCCGGCCAGCAGGGCATAGAGCGCGTCGCGCGATCCCGCGCCGCGCAGCTTGGCCCGGAAATCGCGGTCGCGCAGCAATCGCGAGACCCGCGCCAGCGCCTTCAGATGCGCCGCGCCGCTGGTCACCGGCGACAGCAGGGCAAAGACCAGATCGACCGGCAGATCGTCGACCGCCTCGAAATCGATCGGCGCATCCAGCCGAATGAAGATGCCGACGACCCGGTCGATGCCGGCAAACCGGCCGTGCGGCATCGCGATGCCGCCGCCGAACCCGGTCGAACCGAGCCGCTCGCGCTTCATCAGCGTGTCCGTCACCTCGCGCGGGTCCAGCCCGAACTGTTCGGCCGCGATCGTGCCGATCATGAGCAACAGCGACTTGCGGTTGGCCGCGGCGACCCCGGCGCGAATCGCTTCGGGCGCGATCAGGTCGGTCAGATCCGCGGTCAGCCCCCCCGCCATTGCGGAGAGCTTGCCCTGGCTCATCCCGTCGGCCCCTGGGCGCGGTTGGGCTCGACCCAGCCGATCGTCCCGTCGCCGCGACGATAGACCATGTTGAACGCGCCCGTCCCGCTGTTCTTGAACAAAAGCGCGTTGGTGTTGCGCAGGTCGAGCATCATCACCGCGTCCGACACGCTGGCATCGGGGACGTCGACGCGCGTTTCGGCGACGATCAGCGGTGCGTCGGCGACCACTTCGGCTTCATCGTCGGCGGCGGGCGGATTGAAGACGGTATAGCCGGCATCGTCATAGCCGTTGAGCTGATCGACGCCCACGGCCTGCGCGCTGTTGCGGTCCTTCAGCCGGCGCATGTAGCGGCGCAGCTGCTTCTCGATCTTGTCGGCGGCACCGTCAAAGGCGAGCTGCGCGGAATCCATCGCCATGTTCGATCCCTTGAGGATCAGCCCCTGCATGACATGGGCGACGATATCGCAGGTGAAGCCATTGTCGTGCGGCCCCTTGCCGAACGTGACGTGCGCCGAGATCGCGCGCGAGAAATATTTGTCGGCGATCGACTGAAGCCGTTCGGAAACATGCTGCTTGAGCGCCGCACCGGTATCCACCTGGTGGCCTGAAACGCGAATTTCCATGGGCTTTTCTCCACTCTATTCCCAGTTCATCCGCGGTCGGACGCCGCGGCTCCCGTCGCTCAGCCGGCGACGCCGTCACGCCATAAAGGCGACGTGATCTGGTCGACAAACGCGGCATGGCGGGCGAGTTCTTCATCGCTGATCGAAAAAATCCGTGGCGGCCGCATCGCGGCGGGTGCCGCGCGCACGACCTGGCCGATGACGATCGCTTCGGCGGTCAGGCCCAGCCCGATCTGGCGACCGCCGGTCAGCTCGACATAGACCTGCGCCAGCAACTGCGCATCGAGCAGTGCGCCGTGGACGACACGGCGGCTGCGGTCGACGCCGAAGCGCACGCACAGCGCATCGAGCGTCAGCTTGGCACCGGGATGGCTGCGCTTGGCGATGGCGAGCGTGTCGACCATCCGTTCGATCGCGACCGGGGACCGACCGCATTGTTCGAGCTCGCCGTTCAGAAAGCCGAAGTCGAACGCGGCATTGTGCGCGACGAGCGGCGCGTCGCCGATGAAGTCGAGCAGCGCGTCGGCGATGTCGACGAAGACGGGCTTGTCGGCGAGGAACGCGTCGGACAGGCCGTGCACGCGCTGCGCATCGGGCGACATCGGCCGTTGCGGATTGACGTAGCTGTGAAAGAAGCGGCCGGTTTCGCACCGGTTGATCATCTCGACGCAGCCGATTTCGACGAGCCGGTCACCGCCGGAAAAACTGAGTCCCGTCGTTTCGGTATCAAACACGATTTCGCGCATCCGATCCTTATCGGCTCGTGCTCGCGGTTAGGCAAGCGATCAACGCACGCACCGCCGCGCGCGTCTCCGCGATCGTCGTGTCAGTGGCGATGATGTGGTCGGCGCGCGCGCGCTTTTCGGCGTTGGGCAGCTGTCGGCCCAGAATGGCGGCGAATTTTTCCGGCGTCATGCCGTCACGCGCCAGCACGCGGGCACGCTGGACCTCCGGATCGGCGGAGACGACGAGCACTCGGTCGACCAGCTGGGCGCCGCCGGTTTCGAACAACAGCGGGATGTCGAGCACGACCAGCGGCGCATCGGCATTGGCGGCGAGAAAGTCCTGGCGCAGCGCACCGACCGCGGGGTGGACGATCCCCTCCAGCCGGTGCATCGCCGCGGGGTCGTTCAGCACCCGCGCGCCGAGTCGCGCACGATCGACCCCGCCCGGTCCGGTGGTGCCGGGAAATGCGGCCTCGATCGGGGCGACCAGCGCACCGTCCGGCCCCTGCAGCGCGTGGACCGCGGCATCGGCATCGAAGACCGCAATCCCTTCGTCGCGGAACATCGCCGCCACCGTCGATTTGCCCATGCCGATCGAGCCGGTCAGGCCAAGGATCAGCGGGCGGCGGCTCATCCGGTCAGCCGGGCGCGCAGTTCATCATCCCGGTCGCGCGGCGGTTCGGCGCCGAAGAACAGCTCGAACGCGAGCGCCGCCTGGCCGATCAGCATGTCGAGCCCATCGACGGTATCGAGCCCGCGATCGCGCGCACGGGCGAGCAGGCCGGTTTCGAGCGGCGAATAGACGATGTCGTAGACGATCGCATCCTCCGGCAGGGTCGAAAGGTCGAGATCGAGCGGCGGCTGGCCGGTCATGCCGAGCGTACTGGCATTGACCAGGAGGGCGACCGGGGGAATCGGCGCGTCGAGCGGCTTGACCTCGCCCTTCAGCCCGAATTGCGCGAGCAATGCCGCGGCCTTGAGCGGGGTGCGGTTGAACAGCGTGACCGGCCCGACGCCCAGTCGCGCCAGCGCGAAAAGCACCGCGCGCGCCGCGCCGCCCGCGCCGACCACCGCGACCGGCCGGGCGGTGAGATCGAGCGCCGAAATCGGCGACCAGAACCCGGCCGCGTCGGTATTGGTGCCGGTCAGCGTACCGGCTTCGTCGCGGAATACCGTGTTGATTGCGCCGATCGAGGCACGCACCCCACCGGGATCGGCAACATGGTCGAGCGCGGCGAGCTTGTGCGGGAGCGTCACATTGCACCCGCGCCAGTCGGGATCGGCGGCGCGATCGGCGAAATAGCCGGGCAGCGCGTCGGCGGTGACGTGATGCGCGCGATAGGCGGCATCGATCCCCAGCGCCTCGAGCCAGAAGCCGTGGATCAGCGGCGATTTGGAGTGTGCGATCGGATCGCCGATCACTTCGGCATAGACCGTCATGACGCCAATTCCCCCCGCACGCGCAGATAATCGAGCACGGGCAGCAACGGCAGGCCGAGCACCGTAAAATGGCTGCCCTCGATACGGCCGAACAGCTGCGCCCCGGCGCCCTCGATGCGGTAGCAGCCGACGCAGCCCGAGATTTCGGGCCATTCGCGGTCGAGATAGCTGTGGATAAAGTCTGTGGACAGGCGGCGGACATGCATCCGCGCACGATCGACAAAACGCCAGACCGGCTGGCCGTTTTCGGCGATCACCGCAGCGCTCCACAGGCTGTGGACAGTGCCCGACATGCGTTGGAGGTGATCGGCCGCCTCCTCCCGGCTGCCCGGCTTGTCGAGCAGCGTGCCGTCCGCCAGCTCGACCACCGAATCCGATCCCAGCACCAGCGCGCCGGGTACGCGCGCCGACACGCGCAGCGCCTTCATTTCGGCCAGGCGATCGGCGAGGTCGCGTGCCGCAGCGTCCGGCATCGCCGCCTTGATCGCGTCCTCATCCACCCCGCTGGCGGTGGCGGTAAAGCCGACCCCGGCGGCGTCGAGCATCGCGCGGCGCGACGCGCTGGTCGAGGCGAGGACGAGCGCCATTACTGGCCGCGTTCGTTGACCAGCGTGATGATCGCCGCGGCGGTTTCCTCGATCGAGCGCCGGGTGACGTCGATCACCGGCCAGCCATTGTCGGCGAACATCCGCCGGGCATAGGCGACCTCGCGGGCGACCGCGTCCTGGTCGACATAGGCGGTCTCGGGCGCCTGGTTGAGGAGAAGCAGGCGATTGCGACGCACCTGGATCAGCCGCTCCGCACTGGTGGTCAGCCCCACGATCAGCGGGCGCTTGAGCGTGAACAGGGCGGCGGGCGGCGGGCTTTCGACGACGATCGGGATGTTCGCGGTCTTGTAGCCGCGGTTGGCGAGGTAGATCGAGGTCGGGGTCTTCGACGATCGCGACACGCCGGCAAGCAGGATGTCGGCCTCCTCCCAGTCCTCCCAAGCGACGCCGTCGTCATGCGCGATGGTGAACTGGATCGCATCGACGCGCGCGAAATAGGCGGCGTCGAGGACGTGCTGGCGACCGGGCCGCGCCTTCATCTCCTGACCGAGCAGGCTGGACAGCGCATGGTTGACCGGATCGAGCGGCGCGATCGCGGGCAGACCCAGGATCCGGCAGCGCGATTCCAGCGTCCGGCGGATCTGGGGATTGACGAGGGTGAACAGCACCAGTCCCGGGTTCTGGGCGATTTCGGTCAGGATGCGCTCAAGGTGCGTCTCGCTGCGCACCATCGGCCAGAAATGGCGCATGGTTTCGACATCGTCGAACTGCGCCAGCGCCGCCTTGGCGATATTTTCCAGCGTCTCGCCCGTTGAATCCGACAGCAGGTGCAGATGGAGGCGCATTCGCTTAGCGCGACAAGGCTGTGGACAACATGGGGGCCAGCGGTAGCGCAACCCGGTCGCCCGGCCAAGCGCGACGATGGCTGTCGACGACACGCGCCCTGTCCACATCGCCATCGACAGGTGGACAAGCCATCCCGCGGCTGTGGATGATGTGGAGAAGCATGGCGACTCCCAATGCCAATGCGCACCTTGTCGGAGTCAAGCTGTTGGCGATATGAGGACGACCGAGTTCATCCCGCCTTCCACGCCACCACCACTACATCATCCTTTCATAGATTCCTTTAATTGAAGAAGAGGGACGTCCGCTGAACCCCGTGACGAACGCAAAACCCCTGCTGGCCGTCCTGCACGGCGCGCGCCAGGCGATCCCGCCGATGTGGCTGATGCGCCAGGCCGGACGCTACCTGCCCGAATATCGTGCGCTGAGGGAAACCAAGGGCGGGTTCCTTGAGCTGGCGACCGATGCCGAGGCGGCGGCCGAGATCACCGTCCAGCCGCTGCGCCGGTTCAGCTTTGATGGTGCCATCCTGTTTTCGGACATCCTGATGGTGCCGATGGCGCTGGGCCAACGGCTGTGGTTCGAAACCGGCGAGGGGCCCCGGCTGGCACCGTGCATCAAGTCGGGCGCGGACCTCGACGCGCTGGTCGCGCCGGGCCATGCGGTGCTCGAGCCGGTGTATCAGACGGTGCGCAACGTCGCCGCGATGCTCGATCCCGCCACCACCTTCCTCGGCTTTGCCGGCAGCCCGTGGACGGTTGCCACCTATATGATTGCCGGCCAGGGCAGCAAGGAACAGGCGGAGGCGCGACGGCTGGCCTATCGCGACCCCGGGCTGATGCAGGCTCTGGTCGACCGGATCATCGACATGACCGTCGACTATCTCGACCATCAGATCGAAGGCGGGGTCGAGGCGGTGCAATTGTTCGACAGCTGGGCCGGCAGCCTGAGCCCCGCGCAGTTCGAGCAATGGGTGATCGCCCCCAACGCGGCGATCGTCGCCCGGCTGAAGGCGCGGCGGCCAGATACGCCGATCATCGGCTTTCCCAAGGGCGCCGGGGGCAAATTGCCCGCCTATGCGCGCGAGACCGGCGTCGATGCGCTCGGGCTGGACGAGACCGTCGATCCGGTGTGGGCCGATGCGAATGTGCCGGAAGGGATGCCGGTACAGGGCAATCTCGACCCGCTGGCGCTGATCGCCGGGGGTGAGGCGCTCGATCGCGCGGTCGACCGCATCCTCGCCGCCTTTCCCGCGCGGCCGCATGTGTTCAACCTGGGCCACGGCATCCTGCCCGACACGCCGATCGCGCATGTCGAGGCGCTGGTCGCGAAGATCAGGGGCGGCGCGCGATGATCGGCTGGCTGGGCGCGGCCTATCCCTGGGTCAAGGCGGCGCATGTCATCTTCGTCATTTTCTGGATGGCGGGGCTGTTCATCCTGCCGCGTTACCTGGTGCATCATCAGGAGGGGCTGGGCGACCCCGCCGAGGCGCCGCGCTGGATCGCCCGCGAGGCCAAGCTGCGCAAGATGATCCTGACCCCGTCGCTGATCGCGGTGTGGGTGATCGGCCTGGCGCTGGCCGCCAATCTGGGCCTGTTCGAGGGTGCGGACGGACTGGGCTGGCTGCATGCCAAGCTGCTGGTCGTGGTGCTGCTCAGCGGTTATCACGGCTGGGCGGTCGGCTATGCGCGACGGCTCGAGGCAGGCAGACCCTATCTCAAGCCGCGCCAGCTGCGGATGCTCAATGAAGTGCCGGCGCTCGGCGTTTCGCTCGCCGTCATCCTGGCCATCGTCAAGCCGTTCTGAACCGATCCCGCTGCCTGCTTTCGCTTGACTTGAAATCGCGGCGTACTTACCTCCGGTGGCGTAGATGACGTCCCGGGACTCCCCGGGTGTTTTCCGCGTCCCTCCTCCAGCATCGTCAGCGCGCAACCGTACCGCCGACTGAAGCTTTCCCCCCGATACACAATCCAATCCCCACCCGGATTCCAGATATGCACTTGAAAGATTTGAAGAAGAAAGCGCCCGCCGAGCTGGTCGAGATGGCCGAGGCGCTCGGCGTCGAAGGCGCGTCGACGATGCGCAAACAGGACCTGATGTTCGCCATCCTGAAGGTCCAGGCCGAAAACGGCGACCAGATCATGGGCGTCGGCACGATCGAGGTGCTGCCCGACGGCTTCGGCTTCCTGCGCAGCCCCGAGGCCAACTACCTGGCCGGTCCCGACGACATCTATGTCTCGCCCAACCAGGTCCGCAAGTTCGGTCTGCGCACCGGCGATACCGTCGAAGGCGAAATCCGCGCGCCGAAAGACGGCGAACGCTATTTCGCGCTGACCAAGCTCGTCTCGGTCAATTTCGATGATCCCGATGCGGTGCGGCATCGCGTCAATTTCGACAATCTGACGCCGCTTTATCCCGATTCGAAGCTGACCCTCGATCCGTCCGACCCGACCCAGAAGGACAAGTCGGCGCGCGTCATCGACATCGTGTCGCCCCAGGGCAAGGGCCAGCGCACGCTGATCGTCGCGCCGCCGCGCGTCGGCAAGACGGTGATGCTGCAGAACATCGCCAAGGCGATCACCGACAATCATCCCGAAGTGTTCCTGATCGTGCTGCTGATCGACGAGCGGCCCGAGGAAGTCACCGACATGCAGCGCAGCGTGAAGGGCGAGGTCGTCTCCTCCACCTTCGACGAACCCGCGCAGCGCCACGTCCAGGTCGCCGAAATGGTGATCGAAAAGGCCAAACGCCTGGTCGAGCACAAGAAGGATGTCGTCATCCTGCTCGATTCGATCACGCGCCTCGGCCGTGCCTACAACACCGTGGTCCCGTCGTCGGGCAAGGTGCTGACCGGCGGTGTCGATGCCAACGCGCTGCAGCGGCCCAAGCGTTTCTTCGGCGCGGCGCGCAACATCGAGGAAGGCGGATCGCTTTCGATCATCGCGACCGCGCTGATCGATACCGGCAGCCGCATGGACGAAGTGATCTTCGAAGAGTTCAAGGGCACCGGCAACTCCGAAATCGTCCTGGACCGCAAGGTGGCGGACAAGCGCATCTTCCCCGCGCTCGACGTCGGCAAGTCGGGTACCCGCAAGGAAGAGCTGCTGGTCGAGAAGGACACGCTGTCCAAGATGTGGGTGCTGCGTCGCATCCTCATGCAGATGGGTACCATCGACGCGATGGAGTTCCTGCTCGACAAGATGAAGAATTCAAAGACCAACGAGGATTTCTTCGATTCGATGAACCAGTGAGCGATCGGCCGCGCTGCGGCCGCATCGATCGCCGATCTGGCGCGTTGGACGGCGGTCGAAGCGCCGCACGGCGCGATCTGCAACAGGAAATCTGAATGCTCGACCTGATCTTCCACATGGCCGCGGGGGCACAGGGGATTGGTTCGCCCGCCGATATCTGGGCGAATATCCTCAAGGATTTTTCGAACATCACCGAACCCGCCGCGCTCGCCGCATTCGGATCGGTGCTGGCCATCGACCTCGTGCTGGCGGGCGACAACGCGATCGTGGTCGGCGCGCTTGCCGCGGGGCTGCCGGCGGACCAGCGCCGCAAGGTCATCCTGATCGGGATCGGCGCGGCGCTGGTGTTGCGCATCGCGTTCGCGCTGGTCGTCAGCTGGCTGATGGGGATTGTCGGGCTGATCTTTGCCGGCGGCCTCTTGCTCCTGTGGGTCAGCTGGAAATTCTGGCGCGAGCTTCGCCATACGGCCCCCAATCCGGGTTCGGCCGAGATCGGCGGCGACGAGCATTCGGGGCTGAACCCCGCACGCAGCTTTGCCGGTGCGGCCTGGGCGGTCGCGGTTGCCGACGTGTCGATGAGCCTGGACAACGTCCTTGCCGTCGCGGGCGCGGCGCGCGAGCATCCGGGCATCCTGGTCGTCGGGCTGCTGCTGTCGGTCGCGCTGATGGGGCTGGCCGCCAACCTGATCGCGCGGATCATCGATCGCTATCGCTGGATCGCCTATATCGGGCTGGCGGTGATCGTGATCGTAGCCGGCCGGATGATCTATGACGGCTGGGTCGGAACCGACGAGACGATGGGCCTCGCCGGCTTCTTCATGTGACGGCATGCCCGCTGCGGCCCGACCGGGCGCGCGACGGGCGGATCGTCAGCCGAGATGTTCGGCAAAGAAATCGGCGGTGCGCTGGTCGGCCAGCTGTGCGGCGGCATCCGACCGGCGTTTGCCCATTTCGGTGGCGAAGCCGTGATCCTCGCCCGGATAATCGTGCAATACGACCCTGGGATGCGCGTCGAGCCCGGCGTGCATCGCCGCCTGCGTCGCCGCGTCGACAAAGCCGTCTTCGCCCGCGATATGCAGCATGAGCGGCCGCGCGATCGCATGGCTTTCATGGAGCAGCTGGTCGATGGCGACCGCATAATAGCCGACGCTGGCGTCGATGTCGGTCCGCGTTGCGGTCATATAG
>NZ_LSKG01000123.1:0-4944 GCF_001557005.1 Sphingomonas sp. CCH15-F11
GAGGCTGGCGGGTTCGTCCGACTTGGCATCGGCCGGAGGCGAGCCCGGAGGCGGCGTGGCCGGCGAGCTGCTCGTCGGGGACGGTCGCGGCGCCGTGGAGGCGGCTTTCGCCTTGGCCGCTTCCGCCGATGCCGCGCGTGCGGCCTCGGCCGCCTCGCGCTGCTCGGAAATCTGCTCGGCGAGCGTTTTGCGCGAAGCGATGAGCTGGCCGAGCGCGCCGTCTGCCCCCTTGGCGAGTTCGATGTCGATCTCCGCTGCCGTCGCCGTGATCGAGATCGGCCGCAGCTCTCCCGTCTCGAGGCGCTGGGCTTTGCCCTCCGTTGCGCGAGGGATGACGGTCAACGTAACGGTCTCGCCCGGACCCGCGACGAGGTCGAATCCAAGCGAGTAGCGGCCGAGCAACGGCAAGAGACTTGCGATCAGCATGATTGTCAGTCCTTATTTCGGAGGGAGTGAGGGCCGTCAGGCCGCGATCGCGGAAACACCGCGGTCGGCTTCGGCGCGAAGAGGAGCCGGAGGAGGCCCGTATTTGCCGTCGAGGGTCATGCCGCTCGGCAGGCGGCCGGTCCAATCGAAGCCGACCGCGTTGAGCATCCCGGCGACGAGGTCGGCCTTCTTGGAAGCGAGCAGCTTCGCGAACGCCTTCTCGCCCAAGTGCGCGATGAGGCCGCACTCCTGAGCGATGAATTTGAGCTCGTCCTTTGTGTACCGCTCCAGGAAGGATCGATCGACACGCCAGCCGTGCCGGATGTCGATTGCGAACGCCCGGGCAAGGTCGGCGACATGCGCGAACGACTGCACGTCGCGCGCATAGGCCGCTGCGATCGCGGCAAGGGCGGTCGCTGCCTGCGCGTCCGAAAGCGCGCGGATCCCCTCGATCTTCTCTCCGAAGCTCAGGTCGGGAAACGAAGGGCTGACCAGCAGCCCGGCGCGCGACGTCAAGGTGGCCGGCTTGATCTGCGCGAGCGTACCCGTCAGGCCGGCGACGAGGATCGCAGCATGCGCATGGGAGGGATTATCGGCGAGGCCCCGGGCAAGCGCCGTTCGCCAGGTCGCCTCCCGAAGGTCGGCGGTGCGGCCGGCGATCGATTTGACGGAGACGGTCGCACCGTCAGCCCGGGCGGCCGGCTTGACGATCGCGCCGGACGACGACCGATTGGCTGCGACCGCGGTCGCTCGAACCCCTGGACGCGAGGCTGCACCGTCGCCATCGTCGTCGGTATTTGCCAGCTCGTCCGCGTCGGGAGCAGCTTCCCCATCGTCACCGTCCGCTTGCCGATCGGCGGCCTCGGCCTGTGCGGCAGCCGCAGCGCGCTCCTGGGCCTCGATCCGGGCCTTTTCGATTGCTTCGGTCTTGAGCTGGAAGCAGCCGGGATTGGTGCAATGGCCTTCATCGACATGGGTTTCGAAGAGGGCTCGTTGCGTTCCGGAGTTGAACGGGCAGGCCATGCATTCGGTCTTGTCGAAGCAGGCGTTGGCGAGATCCTGCGTGACGCGCATCAGGAGGTCGCGCGTTTTTCCGACGTCGAGACCGGAAGCGGTGATCGTGTCGAGAGCCTTGTCCTGCTTGTCCGCTGGAATGGCAGCGAGCAGCTCGGCATGCCCGACCTTGATGCGGCGCTCATCGAGCGCGAGCTTCACGGCGTCGGAGAGATTCGCGAGGGCGAGGCGGCGGTCGAATTTGGATTGGGACCAGCCGAGCCGCCGCGCCGCCTCTGCACGATCATTCTGGCAGGCGGCGAGAACCCGAACGGCGGCGTCCGCCTGCTCCGTCTCCGACGCATCGTCGCGATTGTCGTTCTCGTCGATCGCCGCTTCCAGCGCTTCCTGGTCGGTCATCTCGCGGATGACGACGGGCACCTCCCCTTCTGGACCGAAAGCCTCGAGGGCGGCCCGATACCTGCGGCCTCCCGCGACAACGACGTAGGTGTCGTCGACGTCGGCTGCCGGGCGGAGAAGCATCGGCTGAAGCATGCCGCGCAGCCGGAACGACGCGACCAGGTCCTCGTGCTTCTTTCGGTCGAAATAGCGACGTGGATTGTATCCAAGCATGATCTTGGAGAGCGACAGCGTCGTGGCTGCATTCGGATGCGATGGGGTCAAGGCGGGTCTCCTTCGGGATTGGCGTCGCGCCTCCTTCGCGGGTGCGCGCCTTCTTTCCGTCGAGCCTGATGCTCAACCCTGCCCTTCCCCCTCCCCTCTTCATTGCTCGGCGGCTTGCCTTCGGTGGATGTCAGCGGCCCATTGCTCGACCCAGGCTGCGGTAATCTCGTCATGGTCGAGATCGCCGGACTCGATGAGGTCACGGATTTCCGAACGGGCTCGCGCAATCGCCGCTTCCCAAGGATCGGACGGAGGGTTCTCCCGCTCGGCGTGGAGCTGCTGGGGCAGCCGCTGTGGCGGCAAGCTCAGCCTGCGCTGCTGGCCCGCCACCCAACGCTCCAGGTGATCGGCGACGAACTCGTCCGTCTTGGGGGTGCGGGCAGTGTGGGCCGCCCGTCGCGCGCTGATCCCATAGGCCTGGCTGTCGATCGAAGCGATCCTGTGGCGGAACGGAAGCAAGAATGGCAGCGCTGTCCCCTTCACGCCGAAGGCATGGAGCCGGACACCAATCGGCAGGATCTGGTCGAGGTGATCGACGACAGCGATGAGACCTTCCGGTCCATGGATGTCGCGCCGGCACATGCTTCCGACGCCAATAAGCGCCCCAGGCCGGAGCGAGCCCCAGAGGGCGTCGACGCACCGCTCATAGTCGGTCGGCCGCCGGCCCTGGATCACCGGGATCAAGGTATCGGCGTTGCCTTGGTCCTCGGCGAGCCTGCGGCAATCGCGGTTGGCGCGGATCGTCCGGGCGAGCCGGTCGATGACCTCCTCTCGGTCGGCGGCGATCTCGGCCTCGACGCAATAGTCGGCGCTCGCCCACCATCTGAAGGGATAGGCAGCTGCAAGCGAGACATAGTCCGCCAGCGACCATGGGAAGCCGCCATAGCGGGCCGCTGCGACGAACCCACCGGAATCGAGGCAGAGCGACGCCAGGCCTCGTGCGTTTCGAAGCTGATCGAGCCGCCAGCCCGTCCATTCGCGCCAGCCGCGCCGGTCTGACCAGCGCGACAGACAGTTCGCGGAGATCAGCGTGGGCTGCCGCAGCGTGCAGGCTCGCCTGAGGATCGGACCGGCGCCAAGGTGCGGAAGCCCGACGATGATCTCGATATCCATCGATTGCGCCTTCTGAATGGTGGGGAGACGACGCGGTTGACGGGAACTATTGTTCACGTTACGTTCCCGGTCGCAGGAGATTTGCCATGGCGGCCGCCAGATTCAGAGAACGGTTCGACCTCGACATCACGCTGCGGGACGCGGCGCTGGATGCCGACAACCGACCGACGCGAAGGATGATCGCGAACGCCGCGATCGGCATCGACGTCGAGGACGCCTATTATTCCGTCCGTGAGCTGCGCGAGGCGGTCAGCTGGGTCCATGAAGGCGTGCCCGGTGGCAAGCTGAAGCTGGCAGCGATCCTCGCGAACGATGGTGCTGACGACTTCCAGCGCTGCATCTACTTCTGCCTTGCGGGCCGCGGCGTCGTCGCCATGCTCGACGATCTTGAGTGGCTCGAGGACCTTCTGGAACGAAGGGGCCGCGTCGCGGGAGAGCAGAAGCGGATGAAGACCACGCTGATGCCGCTCATCAATCCCTATGTCGCCGATACGCCTGATGGGCCGATGGTGAAGCTCGATGGCGAATTCGAGCAGGGTCCGTCCTGGTGGGCGGAGACGATGCCGTCGGCCTGATTGTCAGGGGGCCGGTCGTCGCTCGCAGCGAAGACGCTCCCCGTGGCGCCAGCGTGATGGTTCGATCCATGTGCCGGCGAAGGCCCCTGCCCTGCTCGCCTTCGCTTGCGCGAACGCTGCCCGGTACCGGGTAGCGCGACCGGGGTCGTTCTTCAGATACTGGATTTCGGGCACGGCAAGACCGGCGCGGATGAGGCGTTCCCCGAGGTCCTTGCCGGCCATCGTCACCGTCGCGATACGTCGCCCGTAAGAGTTGGCAGCGGTGAGGCGGATCACCGCGGTCCTCGAGCGCAGGGCGTTCGCTGCGAGATCCTGGGCGGCCTTGCCGCAAGGCCAGCATCCGGAAGCGCGCTGGCAGAGCTGTCGGCGCTCGAAGGAATCGACGCCGAGCAATCGGAAGTCGACGGCAACGGTGTCGCCGTCGAGCGCGCGCGCCTGCGCTTCAAACGTCTGTGCGCCGCTCGGCGCGGCCGGACCGAGCATCACCATCGCGAGAAGGGAGGGTGCGAGGAGGCGCATCAGGACACCATCTCGACTTCAACACGCTCGCCGCGGCAGGGCATGGTGCAGACGCGGAAAGGCTGCAGCGGATTGCCGGTTCGCACGATGCTGACGCGGCCGGGCTGCAGGTCAAAAAGGCGCGTAGCGACGCGCTGGGCATTCTCGCGACTGCACAGGAGCAGACGCTTCGGCGAAAGGCCGGGGTCGGGAGCAAACATGGGGGTTCCTCTTCGGAAGACATGATACCGGCTCACCGGCTCAGGCAAAGATCGTCTTGTGGACCTTGGTGGTCGGCACAATTTGCCACTGCCGATCCATGAAGCGGCTGATTCGGTAACGACACCCGGTCTCAGGATTCCGGAAGCACAGCTTGCGGCCGCGCTTCTCGACAACAAACTCCTGGCCGACGTGACCATCGTTGAAGGTGAGCGGCGTCTCCAGCCTGATCCGATCGCCATCCTCGAGCTTGCGGGCCCGCCGCTTCAGATTCTCGGCGCAGCGCCGTCGCCAGTCGATGGCATGCTCCCGGTCGGTGGGGGTGAGAAGATCGAGTATGTGCCGCGGGCAGTGGTCCTCGCATGGTCCCATTGCTTCGGTCAGTCGGGTAGGATTGGTGCTGCTCATGGAGTCAGCCCTGATCCCCCCGCCGAAC
>NZ_LSKG01000124.1:0-16222 GCF_001557005.1 Sphingomonas sp. CCH15-F11
AGCCCGGTCAACGCACCGGGGCGGGGGGTTGCGGGCACGTTCACGCGATGGGGTCGGCGGCGGGCATGACCGTCTGCACCCGCACCGGCAGGCCATCGATGCTGTGCGTGCGGTCGGCAATCCGGGCCAGCCTTACCCCGGCATCCTGGGTCGCGTGGTATTTGACCAGCGTCTTGCGCTCGCGTTCCAGCGCCATATGCGGCACGCCCCAGCCGCAGCTCGTCTGTATGCTGTCGACCGCAATCTCGAAAATCTGCCGCGCGCCGGGCAGGCGCGGGAAATGCGCCGCCATCGCGTCATAGCCGGGGTCGCCCGCCACGGTGCAGCTGCCTCGGCCATAGATGCGCAGGATCAGCGCGGGATTGTCGAACGCGCAGAACATGATGGTAATGCGCCCGTCGACGTTCAGATGCGCCTGCGTCTCGTTGCCCGATCCGCCCAGGTCGAGATAGGCGACGCGGCGGTCGTCGAGCACCCGGAAACTGTCCATGCCCTTGGGGCTGAGGTTGATCCGCGCGCCCTCTGCCGCGGTCGCGACAAAGAACACGGGCTGCCGCGCGATGAAGGCGCGTTGATCGTCGTTCAGGCTGTCGAAGAACTCGGCCATTCGCTTTTTCTCCCGCCGTCCGGCAGCGATCATGTTGACGCTATCATCTCGTGCGCATATTCTTTGCGCATGAAGCCTGATCCAGTCTCTTCAGGCAAGCGCAAACCCGTCAACCTGTCGCTTGATACCGGAGTGGTGGCCGCCGCGCGCGAGGTTGGGCTAAATCTGTCACAGGTTTGCGAGGCTGCGCTTCGCGTAGCAAGCCACGAGGAACGTCAGAAGCGCTGGCGCGATGACAACCGGGAATGGGCGGAAAGTGTCAATACGTGGGTCGAACAGAACGGCCTGCCGCTTGAGCGCTATCGCCTCTTTTGATGGCGCAATTCGACGTCTACGCAAATCGCGACGGGCAGCTCCTGCTTGATTGCCAGGCCGACGCGCTCGCCAACCTCTCCACCAGACTCGTCGCGCCGCTGGTTCCAGTCGAAGACGCACCATCATTACGCCCGCGGCTGAACCCGGTCTTCGACCTGGATGGTCGCGATTATGCGTTGATCACCCAATTTGCGGCCGCGGTCAGTCGCGCTGAGCTTCAGGTCCATGTCGCATCGCTTGCTCGGCACCGGTATCAGATCATCTCTGCATACGACATGATGCTGACCGGGGTGTAATACTTCACACCGCCGTCCCGCCGACCGTCAGCCCATCGACCAGCAAGGTCGGCTGGCCCACGCCCGCCGGTACGCTCTGCCCGCCCTTGCCGCACATGCCGATGCCTTCGTCGAGCGCGAAATCGTGGCCGATGCCCGACACCTTGGTCAGCACGGTCGGGCCGTCGCCGATCAGCGTCGCGCCCTTGATCGGCGCGCCCAGCCGGCCGTCCTCGATTTTATAGGCTTCGATGCAGGAGAACACGAACTTGCCCGACACGATGTCGACCTGCCCGCCGCCGAACGACTTGGCATAGATGCCCTTCTTCACCCGCGTCATCAGCTCGGCCGGGTCGTCGCGGCCGGCGCGCATGAAGGTGTTGGTCATGCGCGGCATCGGTGCGTGTGCGAAACTCTCGCGCCGGCCATTGCCGGTCGGCTCGACCCCCATCAGCCGCGCGTTCAGCCGGTCGTGGATATAGCCTTTGAGAATGCCGTCCTCGATCAGGATGTTTTCCCGCGTCGGCGTGCCCTCGTCATCGATCGTCAGCGACCCGCGTCGGTCGAGGATCGATCCGTCATCGACCACGGTCACGCCGGGGGCGGCGACGCGCTGGCCGATGCGGCCGGAAAAGGCGCTCGTCCCCTTGCGATTGAAATCGCCCTCCAGCCCGTGGCCGACCGCTTCGTGGAGCAGCACGCCGCACCAGCCGGGGCCGAGCAGCACCGGCATGTCGCCCGCTGGCGCATCGACCGCTTCCAGATTGACCAGCGCCTGGGCCAGGGCCTCGTCGATCGCACGGTTCCACGTCTCCGGCGTCAGCAGCCGGTCATAGAGCGCGCGGCCGCCCGTGCCGAAGCTGCCCGTTTCGCGCCGGCCATTCTGCTCGACGACGATCGACACGTTGAGGCGGGTGAGCGGGCGGATGTCGGTGGCGGTGAAGCCGTCGGGGCGGACGATCTCGACCACGCTCCAGCTGCCGAGCAGGCTGACCGAGACCTGGACGACGCGCGGGTCGCGGGCGCGGGCCGCCGCGTCGATCGTCTGGCAGATCGCGACCTTGTCGGCAAACGGGATCAGGTCGATCGGATCGGCATCGGTATAGAGGTGCCGGTTGGTGCGCGGCGGCGGCGCGGCGCGCGGGCCGCTCGCGGGATCGATCAGCGCCATGGTCTCACCCGCGCGCGCGATCGCGGCGACCGACAGCTCGTTGGCATGGGCAAAGGCGGTCGTCTCGCCCGACACCGCGCGCAGCCCGAACCCGGCATCGGTATTGTAGGATGCGGTCTTCAGCCGCCCGTCGTCGAACCCGAATGCTTCGGACTTGCGATATTGCAGGTACAGCTCGCCATCATCGGCGCGCGCCAGCAACTGGGCGGTCAGTTTCTGCGCGGTGTCGGGGTCAAGGCCGTCGCGGTAGAGGAAGGCGCGGGGGTCGGGGGCGTGGATCATCGCCCGAATATAGGCAGCAATCACGCCCTGTCATCCGGGCTGTCATCCGCAGCAGCGGCTAGAGGCTTGCACCCGATGAGATATCGGGCAGCTTGCCCTGGTCCGCGCCGTCTGCGGGGCCGCCGATCAGCACGAAGCGCCGGTCGCAATAGCCGCAATCGACATAGCCATGCTCGTCGATCTGCAGGAACACGCGGGGATGGCCGAGCGCGGGCGCGATGTCGCCAGCGCCGTCACAGCTGACGCGGGGGGTGGTGACGCGGATCACTTCAGGCGGCGGGATCATGGCTCGCGGCGTTAGCAAGCCAAAAGCCGCGCGACAATTGCCGAATCGATTCCGCTTGGCTCCGGCGGGGCGGCGGCTTAGGTCGCGGAGCATGCAGGACGCGGCAATCGAAATCGACGGTCTGTCCAAGACCTACAAGGGCGGCAAGCAGGCGCTGAGCGATGTCAGCTTCAGCGTCCGGCGCGGGTCGATCTTCGGCCTGCTCGGCCCCAATGGCGCGGGCAAGTCGACGCTGATCAATGTGCTGGCGGGGCTGGTCAACAAGACCGCCGGGCGCGCCTCGATCTGGGGCTTCGACATCGACCAGCACCCCCGCAATGCCAAGGCGTCGATCGGCATCGTCAATCAGGAAATCACCTTCGACCCCTTCTTCACCCCCGCCGAAACGCTGGAGAACCAGGCCGGCCTCTATGGCGTGCCCAAGGGCAGGCGCCGCACGATGGAGCTGCTGCGCGCGATGCGGCTGGAGGACAAGGCCAACGCCTATTCGCGCACGCTGTCGGGCGGGATGAAGCGGCGGCTGATGGTGGCGAAAGCGATGGTGCATTCGCCGCCCGTGCTGGTGCTCGACGAGCCGACCGCCGGCGTCGATATCGAGCTTCGCCAGCAGCTCTGGGCGTTCGTGCGCGAATTGAACCAGGGCGGGGTGACGGTGGTGCTGACCACCCATTATCTCGAGGAGGCCGAGGAGCTGTGCGACCGTATCGCCATCATCAACCATGGCCGGCTGATCGCCAATGAACCGACCCGCGCGCTGGTCGGCATGGCGCGCGAGAAGCAGGTCGAGGTGACCGTCGACCGCGACGTCGCCGCGCCGCCCGAGGCCGCATGCTTCCAGAAGATCACGCTGAAGGGCGACCGCGTGCTGGCGATCACTTATTCAAAGGACGAAGTGAACGCCGGCGACGTCCTCGCCGCCGTCCAGGCCAGCGGCTACGGCATCGTCGACGTGGTGACCCGCGATCCGGACCTGGAGGACGTGTTCCTTAATCTGACGCGGGCGACGATTGCGTGAGCGCCGCTGCTTCGGCCCGTCAAGGAGAACGCAGGTGATGTCGAGCGACCTCAAGAAGAATGTGACGATCGAAATCCGATTGCCTGATCAGGTCAAATCGGCGTTCATCGCGCAGTGCCAGCTGGAAGACCGCACCGCCAGCGGCGCGCTGCGCGATCTGATCGACCGGCATCTCGCGGGTGAACTGCCGCGTCCGGCGCGCCGTCAGTCGGCGGCATGGCGGATCGCCGCCGCGTGGATGGTCGGCGCGGTGCTCGGTGCCGGTGTTGCCGCGCCGTCGCTGGCGCAGTCGGCACGACCGCCGCTCCCCAGCTTTGACCAGCTCGATCGCAATCACGACGGCGTCGTCAGCCGAAGCGAGTATCGCGCGGGTTAGCACCCGACCCTCCTGATTGCGCCCGTCACCGCATTGTCCGGACACGAAAGGCGCGGCGTCCGGACGGCTTCAGGCTGGACCGTCGCGACGGCGGCGCACAGTCCGTCGCGATGGTCGCCCCCGACACTTCCCTGCCCGCCGCGTCGAAATGGCGTTCGGAGCTTCGTTTCTTCGCCGTGCTGATGCTGGGCACGTTTGCGCTGAACAGCCTGATCGTGAAGCCGTTCTACATCCCATCTGAATCGATGCTTCCGGGGCTGATGACCGGCGACAACATTGTCGTCTCGAAATTTCCCTATGGCTGGTCGTTCATCTCGCCCAGTTTTCACGTGCTGCCGCCCCTGCCGGGGCGGCTGTTCGGACGGGTGCCTCGACGAGGGGATGTCGTGGTCTTCACGCCGCCCGATCGCGACCGGCGCAGCGAGGATTGGATCAAGCGCGTCATTGGCTTGCCCGGCGACCAGGTGCAGATGGTCAATGGACGGCTCTGGTTGAACGGTCGTCGCGTCCATACAACCGACTTGGGTCGACGTGCTTTCCCGGTCGATCCCAACTTCGCATGTCGCGGCGGCGGTCAGCTGTCGCGCGGCGGGCGATCGTGCAGCCTGCACATCATTCGCGAAACGCTGCCCGACGGAACCTCCTATGACACGATAGAAAATGGCATCGGTGCCGCCGATGACACGCCACCCTATGTCGTGCCGGCCGGCCACGTTTTCGTCATGGGCGACAATCGCGACAACAGCGCCGACAGCCGCGTACCGATTGCGCAAACCGGCTTGGGTGGCGCTATTCCGGTAGAGAACATCGCGGGGCGCGCCGAGTTCATCAGCTTCTCGGTGGATGGCAGCGCCGGGTGGAATCCGTTGCGCTGGCCCTGGTCACTGCGCACCGAACGCGCCGGGGTGTCGCTGCGCCCGAAACGCGCCATGCCATAGCCTCCCATCTCGCAGACCCTTGCCAAGCCCTACGCAACCGCCTTCATAAGCGCACTGTTCCATCCTCAGGGGCGATGCGCTTGACCCACGACCCGCATTCTACCGACATCCTGGTCATCGGCTCGGGCGCGGCCGGGCTTACCGCGGCGCTCAATCTGGCCGGCCGGTTCCGCGTCACCGTGCTGGCGAAGGGGGCGATGAACGAAGGGTCGACTGCCTGGGCACAGGGCGGCATCGCCGCGGTGCTCGAACCCGGCGACACGTTCGACAATCATGTCGAGGACACGATGATCGCCGGCGCGGGCCTCAACGATCGCGCCACCGTCGAGTTCGTGGTCGAGGGCGCGCCCGCCGCCATCGCGCGGCTCGTCGAGCTGGGCGTGCCGTTCAACATGGACGGCAACACGCTGCACCTGACGCGCGAGGGCGGGCACAGCCACCGCCGCATCGTCCATGTCGACGACGCGACCGGCTGGGCGGTGCAGGAAGCGTTGCTGAAGGCCGCGCGCGCCAATCCCAACATCACGCTTGTCCCCGACATGATCTGCATCGACCTGGCGACCAGCCGGCACGAGCTTCGCTATTCGGGCGCGGGGCATGTCCACGGCGTCTATGCGGTCAACCGCGCAACCGGGCGGGTCGAGCTGTTCACCGCGCGCGCGACCGTGCTGGCGACCGGCGGGGCGGGGCGCACCTATCAGTTCTCGACCGCACCAAAAGGGGCGACCGGCGACGGCATCGCCATGGCGTGGCGGGCGGGTTGCCGGATTTCCAACATGGAGTTCATGCAGTTCCACCCGACCTGCCTGTTCCACCTCGAGGTCAAGAATTTCCTGATCACCGAGGCGGTCCGGGGCGAGGGCGGGCACCTGATCAACCCGGTCACGCACAAGCGCTTCATGGCCTATTACGATCCCGAGCGGCTGGAACTGGCGCCCCGCGACGTGGTGGCGCGCGCGATCGACGCAGAGATCAAGCGGTTCGGGCTCGATTACGTCCATCTCGACATCAGCCATCGCGGCGCGGACTTCGTCGCCGCGCATTTCCCGACCATTCATGCCAAGCTGACCGGACTTGGCATCGACATGACGCGCGAGCCGATCCCGGTGGTGCCGGCCCAGCATTATACCTGCGGCGGTGTCGTCGTCGATCGCGACGGGCGCACCGACCTGCCCGGCCTTTACGCGGCGGGCGAAGTCACTCAGTCGGGCCTGCATGGCGCGAACCGGCTCGCGTCGAACAGCCTGCTCGAATGTTTCGTGTTCGGCGAGGCGGCGGCGGCGCACATCGCCGCCAACTGGGACGACCTGCCGCCGCCGCCCGCCATTCGCCCCTGGGACGAGAGCCGCGTGACCGATTCGGACGAGGAAGTCGTCATCAAGCAGAACTGGACCGAAATCCGCCGCTTCATGTGGAACTATGTCGGCATCGTGCGCACCACCAAGCGACTGGAGCGCGCGGCGCACCGCATCCGCCTGCTGACCGAGGAAGTGAACGACTATTACGGCCATTTCCGCGTCACGCCCGACCTGATCGAGCTGCGCAATCTGCTGCAATCGGCCGAACTGATCGTCCGCTGCGCGCTCCAGCGGCGCGAAAGCCGGGGCCTCCACTACACGCTCGACTACCCCGATCGGCTTGAAACCGCCGTCGATACCGTCCTCCTCCCCTGAAGGGCCGAAGGTTCCGCGGCTCGACTCGCCGAAAACACGGCTCGTCGCTGCTTTCTTGCGGCCTGTCGCAAGCTGTGTCTGCCTACATTTGGTGTTCACGCGGAAGCAGGCATGGTCCCGGCAATGAGCGAGCGAGGGAAATGACGGGGTTTCAGCCCTTTACGAAACGCCAGCGTGCGACGACGGTGGCCGGGCTCGCGCCGTTCATTCTGCTCAGCTGTGTCGCCCCCTCCACCCCCGCCCCGACGCTCAGCGCGGCCCCGGCCCCGCGGGCGGTGATGCCGGTGCCTGCCGCGGTGCGCCCCGCGCCGCCGCCTCCCGTGGCCCCCGCGGCATTGGTGACGGGCATCGACGCGATCGCGACCGAATTCGGGGGCAAGGTCGGCATCGCGGTCAAGAGCATCGATGAAGGCTGGATGGTCGCCAAGAACGGCGACCAGCGCATGCCGCAGCAAAGCGTCAGCAAGCTGTGGGTGGCGATGACGATGCTCGATGCGCGCGACAAAGGTCGCGTGCGGCTCGAGGATTCGGTGACGATCACCCGCAACGACCTGACGCTGTTCCATCAGCCGATCGCCGGCTTGATGAAGGACGGCAGCTATCGGACGACGGTGGGCGAACTGTTCCGCCGCGCCATGACGATGAGCGACAATACCGCCAATGACCGGCTGCTCCAGCTGGTCGGCGGGCCGCAGGCGGTGCGCGGCTTCATCGCCGACCGCAATCTCGGCAATATCCGCTTCGGCCCCGGCGAACGGCTGCTCCAGTCGCGCACCGCCGGGCTGGAATGGAAGCAGGATTATGCGATGGGCCGCGCGTTCGAGGCGGCCCGTGCCAAGCTGCCGCGCGAAGTGCGTCAGGCGGCGTTCGACAGCTATGTCGCCGAACCGATCGACGGGGCGGGGGCGGCGGCGATCGCCAACGCGCTTGCCCGGCTGAAGCGGGGCGAGCTTTTGTCGGCGGGATCGACGACGTTGCTCATCTCCACCATGCAGGAATCGCGCACCGGCCGCGCGCGGCTGAAGGGTGCGGTGCCTGCCGGCTGGGTGCTGGGGCACAAGACCGGGACCGGCCAGGATTTCTTTGGCCGCACCGCGGGCTTCAACGATGTCGGCATTCTGACCGCACCCGACGGCAAGAGCTATGCGATCGCGGTCCTGATCGGCGACACGCGCCGGCCGATTCCCGAGCGCCAGCAGCTGATGCAGACCGTCGTCGCGAGCGTCGTCGCCAATCACCGCTGATCGCCGTTGCCGGCCGCCCGGCCGTCGGTTCGTTCAGCGCTTCACTTTTTCGAACAGCTCGATCAGCTCGTTGAACTTGGCACGCTGTTCATTGGCGTCGCCCGCGGCGATCGCCTCGCCGACGCAGCAGGCGGCGTGGTCCTTCAGGATCTCGCTCTCGGCCTTGCCGAGCGCCGCCTTGATCGCCTGGACCTGATGGAGGATGTCGATGCAATAGCGATCGTCCTCCACCATCTGGATGACGCCGCGCACCTGCCCCTCGATTCGCTTCAGCCGATTGCGGATTTCCGCCTTGTGCCTACCCATCTCGCCGACCCGCTTGAATACCCAAGGGGGGTATAGTATCGGCGCGGCGAAGGACAGGCAACACCATGGTGCATTCACGTTCACGGCGATCGGTGCTGGCCGGCATGGGTGCCGGCGCATCGTTGCTGACGATGCCGGCCTGGGCGCAGGGGCATTCGATGCACCGCGCGCCGCGCCGCGGCGGCCCGATCCCGGCCGGCTTCGACGAGGTGTCAGGCGAGGTGATCGACCTGACGATCGGCAGCGGCCATCGCGTGGTCGAGGGGCGGCGCGGTCCCGGCGTCGCGGTGAACGGCAGCGTGCCCGGCCCGCTCATCCGCCTGGTCGAGGGCCAGCGCGTCCGCCTGAACGTCACGAACAGGCTCGACGTCGACAGTTCGGTGCATTGGCACGGCCTGCTGGTGCCGTTCCAGTATGACGGCGTGCCCGGCATCAGCTTTCCCGGCATCCGCCCGGGCGAGACCTTCACCTATGATTTTCCCGTTCGCCAGGCCGGGACCTACTGGTACCACAGTCATTCCGGCCTGCAGGAACAGTCCGGCCATTACGGGCCGATGATCATCGCGCCGCGCGGCGGCGATCCCCTGCGTGTCGATCGCGACTACATCCTGCTGCTCAGCGAGTTCACCACGCTCGACCCGCATTTCATCATGAACCGGCTGCGCACCGGCGGCGGCTATTTCAACTATCGCCAGAACACGTTGACCGACGATTATCCGATGTCGGCGGAAGAAAGGCGGATGTGGGGCCGGATGCGCATGATGCCGACCGACATTGCGGACATCGGCGCACCGACGTACACCTTTCTCGCCAATGGCCGGGGGCCGGGCGAGGGGATGGAATATCTGTTCCGCGCCGGCGAGCGGATCCGCCTGCGCGTCATCAACGGGTCGGCGCAGAGCTTCTTCAACGTGCGCATCCCGGGCCTGGCGATGCAGGTCGTCGCCACCGACGGCCAGCCGGTGCGGCCGGTCGAGGTCGACGAGTTCCAGATCGGCACCGCCGAAACCTATGACGTGATCGTCGAGCCGGGTTCGGCGCCCGCCTATACCATCGTGGCGGAATCGATGGAGCGATCGGGCATGGCGGTCGCCACGCTGGCCAGCGCCCCGGGATTGCGCGCCGACGTGCCGCCGCTGCGCGATCCGCCGGTGCTGACGATGGGCGACATGGGCATGAACCATGGCGCGGCGAATCACGGTGCCACCGGTGAAGGCGGCATGGATCATGCGAACATGGGTCATGGCACGATGGACCATGGTGCGATGGGCCATGGCATGACCGCCGATGATGCGAAGCCAAGGTCCGATCCCGCGATGGACATGGCCGGCATGAAGATGCGCGACACGTCACTGCTGCCGCCCGACGTGGCGGTGGGGCCGGGGATCGACATGGTGGCGATGGCGCCGGTCGACAAAATGGGCGACCCCGGGCTCGGCCTGCGCGACGTGCCGCACCGCGTGCTCAATTACCGGATGCTCGCCGCTCGCGATCCGCGCCCCGAGGTTCGCGCGCCGACGCGACTGATCGAGCTTCACCTGACCGGCAACATGGAACGCTATATGTGGTCGTTCGACGGCCGGATGTATTCGGCGGTCAGCGACGTGCCGATCCGCTTTGCCTGGAACGAGCGGGTACGCGTCAAGCTGGTCAACAACACGATGATGGCGCACCCCATCCATCTGCACGGGATGTTCTTTGAACTGGTCAACGGCCAGCCTGCCGAACGCCAGCCGCGCAAGAACACGATGATCGTCCAGCCCGGCGCCAGCGCGACGTTCGACCTGACCGCCGACGAACCCGGCGACTGGGCGTTTCACTGCCACCTGCTCTATCACATGCATGGCGGCATGATGCAGACGGTGACCGTGATAGGGCCGGAGCAGCCGGCGTGACGCTCGCCCATGGCCCAGTGCTGGCGCTCGCCGTCGCGGTGGCGGCCACGCCTGCCGAGGCCCAGGATCATGGCGGCCATGGCGGCCACAGCGCGCATCAAGCCTCACCTGCGCCGACACCCGAACCGACGCTTCCGCCGGTTCAGGCCGACCCGCACGCCGGGCACCAGATGGCCGATCCGCACGCGGGACATGCAATGCCGGCCCCGCCAAGCCCGCCAAGCCCACCGGCTGAGGCCCCCGGCATCGAGACGCCACCCCCGCCCGGGGCCGGCAGCGGCCCGCCGCGCGCCGCCGATGCGATCTGGGGCGCCGAGGCGATGCGGGCGTCGCGGCGCGCGTTGCAGCAGGTGCACGGCGATTATCCGCTGTTCTGGTTCCAGGTCGATCGGGCGGAAGTCCAGATGCGCGATGGCCGCGACGGCTATCTGTGGGACATACAGGGCTATTATGGCGGACCGACCGAGCGGCTGTGGTTCAAGAGCGAAGGCGAAGGGGCGTTCGGCGCCGCCCCCGACGATGCCGAGGTGCAGGCGCTCTATGCGCGCGCGATCGCGCCGTTCTTCGATGTGCAGGCCGGCATTCGCCACGAAATCGCCGGGCCGGACACGACCCATGCGGTCGTCGGCATCCAGGGGCTCGCGCCCTATCTGTTCGAGATCGACGCTGCCCTGTTCCTGTCGCATCGCGGCGACCTGACCGCGCGGATCGAGGCTGAGCTCGACCAGCGCATCACTCAGCGCCTGATCGTTCAGCCCCGTATCGAAGCCAATCTCGCCGCCCAGGATATCCCGATGCTGGGCGTGGGAGCCGGGCTCGACCATTTCGATTTCGGCGTGCGGTTACGCTATGAATTCGTGCGCGAGTTTGCCCCCTATATCGGCGTCGAGCAAAGCTGGCGCACCGGTCGCGGCGCGGACTTCGCGCGCGCGGCCGGCACCGACCCCAGCGTTACCCAGTTCGTCGCCGGCATCCGCCTCTGGTTCTAGGCCGCCGCCGGGCAGTATCGGCTGAGATAGTCCGCATGGCTCGGCATGTGCTGGACGACATATTGGATCGACTGTTCGATCGCGTCATATTCCTGGCGCGTCGTCGGTTCGGGCAGGCTGTCGGCCATCGCGTTGTGGCCCTGCATCGCAATGCCCTGACCCATCATCACCGCCGCCCAGCTCGTCTCGGTGAACAGTTCGTCATCCTCGCGGAAGATCTGGCCATTGTGGCGGAACAGCTCGATCTTTTCGGTGAGGCTGTCGGGCACCGCCATGGTCCGGCAATGATTCCAGAAGTCGCTGTCGTCACGCGCCGTGGATTTATAATGCAGGATCAGGAAGTCGCGGATGCGCGCATATTCCTTGCCCGTCAGCCGGTTGAAGGCTGCCTCCTGCACCGGCGTTACCCCGTCTAGCGAGAGGAGCGCGATCAGCTTGTTGATGCCGGTGTTGATGAGGTGGATCGACGTGGATTCGAGTGGCTCCATGAACCCCGCCGCCAGGCCGAGCGCGACGACATTCTTGTTCCAGAACTTCTTGCGCCGCCCGGTGACGAAGCGCAGCCAGTTGGGATCGGCGGCCGGCTTGCCCGCGATGTTCCCGACCAGGATGTCGAGCGCGGTATCGTCGGCCATGAAGCTGCTGCAATAGACGTGGCCATTGCCGTTGCGGTGCTGGAGCGGCACCTGCCACTGCCAGCCGGCGCTGTGCGCAGTGGCGCGGGTATAGGGCAGCGGCGGGCTGCCATCCTCACGCAGGCAGGGAAGCGCGACGGCGCGGTCGCACGGCAGATAATGCGACCAGTCCTCATAGCCGGTGTGCAGCGCCTGCTCGATCAGCAGGCCGCGGAAGCCCGAGCAGTCGATGAACAGGTCGCCGGCGATGATCGTCGCGTCATCGAGCGTTACCGACGTGACGAAGCCGGTTTCGCCGTCGATCGCGACATCGCCCACCTTGCCCTCGCGCCGCACCACGCCGCGCTGCTCGGCATAGGTGCGCAGGAAGCGGGCATAGCGCCCCGCGTCGATATGATAGGCGTAGTTGACCGGCGGCAGATCGTCGCGCTGATAATCGGCGGTGCGGGCAAAACGGCCGAAATGCGCCGCCATGGTTTCCATGTTGAACAGCTGGATCGGGCGGTTGTCTCCCGCGACGTGATATCGGTGCCAGACATGGTGGAACGAAATACCGTCCATCTCATAGCCGTAATTGCCGAACGGATGGATGTAGCTGTCGCCGATCCTGCCCCAGTTGACGAACTGGATGCCTAGTTTGAAGCTGCCCTGCACGCACGACATCATCTCGCGCTCGTCGATTTCGAGCAGGCGGTTGAAATCGACAAAGGGCGGTATGGTCGCCTCACCGACGCCGACAGTGCCGATCTGTTCGGATTCGATGAGCGTGATCGAAACGGGACGGCCCGCACGCAGCCGCGATAGCGCCGCCGCTGCCATCCAGCCTGCGGTGCCCCCGCCGACGATGACGATATGCTCGATGGCCATGTCCCCGATCCTCTCCTGCGTGCGCGCGTCCCGGCTGGTCTTGCTGCCCCGGTTGATGCGGCAGGGCGAAACATAGCGCAAATCACCAACATGTGAACGTTCATATTTCGCGCTTGTGAACGCTCTCAATTGCCGATATCATCCGTGGCGAGGCCAGCAGTCATAGCCGGCACGAAACAGGTTTTGAGGGGAGGTTGGTTTGGCACGCAAACCCATGAGCGGCATCGCGCGCGCATCGCGCCTGGCGGCAATGTCCACGGCATCTGGCCTCGCGCTCGCCGCGTTCACCGCACCACCGGCATTGGCGCAGACCGCCGCCGAACCGCAGGACGGCACTGCCCAGCCCGCGCCCGCCGACGACGGGACCGCAACGCCCGCCGAAGACGAGATTGTCGTCACCGGTTTCCGCCGGTCGCTCGCAAGCGCCCAGACGATTAAGCGCAACGCCGACACCGTCGTCGACGTCATCACGGCCGAAGACATCGGCGCATTGCCCGACCGATCGGTGGCGGAGGCGCTGCAGCGCGTGCCCGGCATCAACATCTCGCGCTTCGAACAACGCAACGACCCCGACCGCTTTTCGGTCGAGGGGTCGGGCGTCATCATCCGCGGCCTGCCCTTCGTCCGCTCCGAGCTGAACGGCCGCGACATCTTCTCCGCCAATGGCGGCCGCGAATTGTCGTTCAACGACGTGTCGCCCGAACTGCTCGGCCGGGTCGAAGTATTCAAGAACGGCACCGCCGACATGATCGACGGCGGCATTTCCGGCACCGTCAACCTGGTCACGCGCAAGCCGCTGGACAAGCGCGGCTTTAGCATCGCCGGCACGGTCGAGGGCAATTATGGCGATCTGGCCAAGGAATGGTCGCCCGGCTTTTCGATCCTGGCGTCGAACACCTTTGAAACCGGGATCGGCACCTTCGGGCTTCAGCTCGCTTATGCCCAGTCGGAACTGGTGACGCGCACCGATGCGTCACAGATCACCGACCCCTGTTATCGTGCGCGCACGCTCGATGCCGGCTGCATCCGCGTCCGCGCGGTGGGATCGGGGGGGTTTTCGGGCGATCCGCTGGACCCCTCCGCCTTCCCGCCCGCCGGCGCGGTGTTCGTGCCCAAGGGCGCCGGGGTGCGCACCACCGATTTGACCCGCGACCGCAATGCCTATTCGGCGGTCGGCCAGTGGCAGAGCAGCGACGGCCGCGCCACGCTGACGCTGGAATATCTGCGCGCGGAGACCGAAGCGACGCTCGACGAATTCGCGATTCTGGCGCTGGTCAATGACGACGCACTGTTTCCGGTGCCCGCGCCCGGCACGACACCGGTGTTCCAGGGCAACCAGTTTGTCACCGGCACGCTGACCCAGGCGCAGCCGTTCAACGGCGGGCGCGGCATCCCGACCGAGCTGCTTCGCTTCCAGCGCGAAGACGAGGCGATGACCGAGGACTATTCGCTGACGCTCAAGCTGGAGCCGACCGACCGGCTGCGCTTCAACATCGAATTGCAGAAGATCAATTCGGATCGGACCGAGGAAGGCTTCATCGGCACGATGCAGACCTATACCGACGTCTTCATCGACAATTCGGGCACGACGCCGCAGGTCCAGTTCCTCCAGCCCGGCGCGACCAATTCGCCGGCGGGCTATTTCAACGATCCCGCCAACACCTTCTACTGGTTCCTGATCGACAATCAGGTGCGCAACGAAGGCGAGCTGACCACGATGCGCTTCGACGCGGAGTATGACGTCAGCGAAGACGGGTTCTTCAAGAAGGCGCGGTTCGGTGCGCGCTGGGGCGACCGCAACCGGGTGACCCGCAACGCCAATTTTTCCAACTGGGGCAATCTGGGGGCGCCATGGACCGGGCGCGGCGGCAACTGGAACGGCGCGGATCCACAGGTTTTCGGACCTGGCGGTGCCTATGTCCGCGACTTCCCCGGTTCGTCGACGCTGCGCGACCCGTTCGGCAGCAATTTCCAGCGCGGCAACGCCCCCGTGCCGCTGGGCGACGGATCTGCGTTCTTCTTTGGCGGCGACAATCTGGTCGCCGACTATCTGAGCGGATCGATCCGCGACCAGGCGCGCGCGATCACCGATTTCACGCTGACCCCGAATGCGTGGATTCCGCTCGCCGCGCGCTCCAATGTCGTGGCGGGCGGGCCGTGGACGGCGGGCGAGATTTCCGACGTCGATGAAAGCACTTTCGGCGTCTATGCGCGCGCGGATTTCGGTGCCGACCTGGGTGGCGACGTGACGCTCGCCGGCAATGTCGGTCTGCGCTATGTCAAGACGACGGTGCGCAGCGGCGGGCAGATCAATTTCCCGGCCGGCGACTTTTTCGATGCACCGCCGGGCGGCAATGGCGACGGCCGGGTGAGCGTCGCCGAGCTTCAGCAAGCGTGCGGCAACTTGCAGCCCGGCCAGGTGGCACCGGGCTATTGCAGCCTGTCGCCGCAGCGGCTGGCGCAATTTGCCTCGGTCTTCACCAGCGAAATCATTGACGACAGTTCGAACATCGATTTCGACAACTGGCTGCCCAGCTTCAACGCGCGGATCGACTTCGGCAACGGGATGCTGGTGCGCGGCGCGGTGTCGCGGGGGATTTTCCGGCCCGACCTGTCATCCTTCGCCACCGGGGGCGCGATTTCGGACAATACCACGAACCTGCGCTCCGCCGGCACGCTCGACACCGGGCCGTTGTTCCAGATTTTCACGGGCAACCGCCTGCTTCGACCGACCCAGGCGTGGAATTACGATCTGTCGTTCGAATGGTATTTCGATCGCGTCGGCTCCATCACGCTCGCCGGGTTCGTCAAGGACATCAGCGGGATCGTCAACGGCGGCGCGGTGGTCCGCAACTTCACCAGCGGCAGCGGGGTCTCGACCGACGTGCTGGTCAACGGCCCCGTCAACAGCGACGGCGGCACGTTGAAGGGCGTGGAGCTGGCCTATCAGCAGACCTATACTTTCCTGCCCGGCCCGTTGAGCGGTTTTGGTTCGCAGATCACCTATACCTATGTCGATGCGGGTGATTTCAACAACAGCAACCTGGGTGCCGAACAAAGCCCGTTCACCGGCAATCTGCCGCTGGCGGGCGTGTCGAAACACACGGTCAACGCGACCCTGTTCTATGAAAAGTCGTTCCTGTCGGCGCGCGTCGCCTATAACTGGCGCTCCGACTTCCTCCAGACGCCGCGCGACGTCATCTTCCCGTTCTCGCCCATCTATGGCGAAGCGACCGGTCAGCTTGACGGTTCGATCTTCGTCACGGTGAACAAGAATCTGAAGGTCGGCGTCCAGGGCGTGAACCTGCTCGACGAAGTCACCCAGACCAGCCAGGTCATCGATTTCGA
>NZ_LSKG01000125.1:0-2507 GCF_001557005.1 Sphingomonas sp. CCH15-F11
TGTGGACCGGCGTGCAAAAGGGACCCCGTTAGCGGGGTGATCGGCGTCTAAAAGGGACCCCTCATTCCGATGGTGTAGCGGGCCGCCTGGTTTTCCAGGTGGCGAGATCGGGATGTTGGTGGTGGAGACAGTTGTTCGGATCCGACGCGAGCACGCGAACGGGAAGGCGATCAAGGCAATAGCGCGGGATCTGCGGTTGTCTCGCAAGGTGGTGCGCAAGGCGATCCGGGCGCCGGAAGGGGCGTTCGACTATCACCGCACGGTCCAACCGCTGCCCCGGCTTGGGCCGTTCCAGGAGCGGCTCGATACACTGCTGACGGAGAACGAGGCGCGGCACCGGCGTGACCGTCTGCGCATGACCCGGATCCATGATCTACTGCAGCGCGAGGGGTTCGAGGGTTCCTACGATGCTGTTCGGCGCTACGCCCGTCGCTGGACGGAAGCGCGGCGCAAGGATGCGGGTGATGGGGCGCCTGCCTTCATCCCGCTCATGTTCAAGCCTGGCGAGGCCTACCAGTTCGACTGGAGCCACGAGGACGTGGAGATCGCCGGCAAGCCGATGCGGGTGAAGGTGGCGCAGATGCGGCTGTGCGCGTCGCGGACGGTCTATGTCCGGGCCTATCCGCGCGAGACGCAGGAGATGGTGTTCGATGCCCATGCCCGGGGCTTCGCCTTCTTCGGCGGCGTTCCGCTGCGGGGGATCTATGACAACATGAAGACCGCCGTCGCCGCGGTCTTCGTCGGCAAGGAGCGGGTGTTCAACCGCCGCTTCCTCGTCATGGCCGATCATTACATGGTCGAGCCCACGGCCTGCTCGCCGGCGGCAGGATGGGAGAAGGGTCAGGTCGAGAACCAGGTCCAGACCATCCGGGGTCGGTTCTTCCAGCCCCGCCTGCGCTTTGCCAGCATCGAGGAGCTCAACGGATGGCTGGAGGCCGAGTGCCTGCGCTGGGCCGCCTTGCATCCGCATCCCGAGCAGAAGGAACTGACCGTGGCCGAGGCGCTGGATCTCGAGCGGCCAGCCCTGCAGCCGATGCTGGCGCCGTTCGACGGCTTCCACGAGACCACGCATGCCGTGACTGGCACTTGCCTGATCAGCTTCGACCGCAACCGCTATTCCGTCATGGCCAAGGCCGCGCGGCGGGCGGTCCAGGTCCGCGCCTATGCCGACCGGATCGTCGTGCGCCTCGGTGACGAGGTTATCGCCGAACATGCCCGGCACTTCGGCCGTGACCGGACGATCTACGATCCCTGGCATTATCTCCCCGTTCTGGCCAACAAGCCCGGCGCCTGGCGCAACGGCGCCCCCTTCCAAGGCTGGGACCTTCCGCCGGCACTGGCGCGGCTGCGCCGCAAGCTGGGGAGCGGTGATGAGGCCGATCGGCGCTTCGTGCGGGTGCTGGCGGCCGTGCAGACCGATGGCCTGGACGCGGTCGAGGCCGCGATCCGCGAAGCGCTTGATGCCGGCGCCGCCAGCGACGAGGTGATCCTCAACATTTTGGCGCGATACCGCGAACCGGCGACTGACCGGCCTCTCGACGTGGTCGTCGACCTCAAGCTTAGCCATCCGCCAATTGCGGACTGCGCCCGCTACGATACGGTACGAGGCCTTGATGCAGCGGCATGAGATGATCGAGGCCATGCGCGGGCTCGGCCTCAGGGGTATGGCCGGCGCGTTCGACGAGGCCGTCACCACGGGACTTCAGCGCAAACGCACGACCCACGAGATCCTGACCGACCTGCTGCGGGCGGAAGCCGCGCATCGCCATGCCGCCTCGATCCGCTACCGCATGACCGCAGCCAAGCTGCCCGTGGTCAAGGATCTCGATGCCTTCGTGTTCGAGGGCACGCCGATCAACGAGGGACTGGTCCGCTCGCTGCACGCCGGTTCCTTCCTGCCAGGCAGGCGCAATATCGTGGCGGTTGGCGGCACGGGGACCGGCAAAACCCACCTGGCCACCGCGATCACCGCCAACGTGGTGCGCGCCGGCGCCCGCGGGCGCTACTTCAACACGGTTGACCTGGTCACCCGGCTCGAGGAGGAGGCTCGCATCGGCAAGGCCGGCGCCATGGCTGCCCAGCTCAGCCGGCTCGACGTCGTGGTCCTCGACGAACTGGGCTACCTGCCGTTCGCCCGCTCAGGCGGGCAGCTGCTGTTCCACCTGATCAGCAAGCTCTACGAGAAGACCTCGGTGATCATCACCACCAACCTGGCCTTCGGCGAGTGGCCCACCGTCTTCGGCGATCCCAAGATGACCACAGCCCTGCTCGACCGGATCACGCATCATTGCGATATCGTCGAGACCGGCAACGACAGCTGGCGCTTCAAACACCGCAGCTGACCACCTCAGAAATCGACTTCGCGCTGCTGCCGCCTCCGGTCGGGCTACGCCCTCCCTACGCCGTCAGCAGCGCGAAACACGCGCCCAGCATCAACCGTTCTACGCAACGCAAAGGGGGTCCCTTTTGCGCGCCGATAGGGGGTCCCGATTGGACGCCGATTGACA
>NZ_LSKG01000012.1:0-16627 GCF_001557005.1 Sphingomonas sp. CCH15-F11
GGTTCATCCGGTCGAAATCCTCGGCAAAGGTGATCTTTTCCAGCTGCGAATCGCCCGCGACCAGCGCGACCCGATGGCCGATCGCGCGGACCATCTGGGCATCGTCGGTCGCCTCGCGGTCGGCGGGCCAGGCCGCGTGGGCGGCGGTGAGCAGGTCGAAGCGGAACGCTTGGGGCGTCTGGACGCGATACAGGCCGTCGCGCGGCACGATGTCGCCGAGCACGCCCGCCTGGCCGCGCGCCAACGTGTCGGCCACCGACAGCACCGGGATCGCACCCGCCGCGTCGTCGAGCGCCGCGACCAGCCGGTCGATCACCTCGGCGCTGAGGAAGGGGCGCGCGGCGTCGTGGACCAGCACGACATCGGCACCGCCCGACGCGGCGATCGCCGCCAGCCCATTGGCGACCGATTGCCGGCGGCTGGCCCCGCCGAGAACGTGCGGGACATCGCCCAGCGCGTCGGCGAGCAACGCCTGCTGGCCCTCGCCGATGACGCACAGCACCCCTGCGATCGCCGGATGCCCGGCCAGTGCGGCGTGGCTGTGCGCGATCATCGGCCGGCCCGCGAGATCGGCGAACTGCTTGGGCAGCGCGCGGCCGGTCCGCGTGCCGGTGCCGGCGGCGACGATGATGGCCCGAACGACGGGGGGGCGGCGTTGAATCATCGCGTCGCCCTAGCCATTCGACGCCGCCTTGTCAGTAACCCCGCAAGGCCTTATGGCGCTGCCTGATTTTTAGGCAGATGATGAGCAGACTTTCCCCCATCCGCATCGGACCCGTGACGATCGACGCGCCGGTGATCCTGGCGCCGATGACGGGCGTCACCGACCTGCCGTTCCGCACGCTGGTGCGCCGTTACGGCTCGGGTCTGAACGTCACCGAGATGATCGCCAGCCAGGCGATGATCCGCGAGACGCGCCAGTCGCTGCAGAAGGCGGCGTGGGACTGGGTCGAGGAACCGATCTCGATGCAGCTCGCGGGCTGCTCCCCGCACGAGATGGCCGAAGCGGCCAAGCTCAACGCCGATCGCGGCGCGGCCATCATCGACATCAACATGGGCTGCCCGGTCAAGAAGATCGTCAACGGCGATGCCGGCTCCGCGCTGATGCGCGACCTGCCGCTCGCCGCATCGCTGATCGAGGCGACGGTGAAGGCGGTCGACGTGCCGGTGACGGTCAAGATGCGGATGGGCTGGGACCATTCGAGCCTGAACGCACCCGAGCTTGCCCGGATCGCGCAGGACCTGGGCGCGCAGATGATCACGGTGCACGGCCGCACGCGCAACCAGATGTACAAGGGCAATGCCGACTGGGCGTTCGTCCGCAAGGTCAAGGATGCGGTGACGCTGCCGGTGATCGTCAATGGCGACATCTGCTCGATCGCGGATGCCGAAGCCGCGCTGGCGCAATCGGGCGCGGATGGGGTGATGATCGGGCGCGGTGCCTATGGCAAGCCGTGGCTGCTCGGCCAGGTGATGGCGTGGTTCGCCGAGGGGCGCGAGGTGCCCGATCCGACGATCGAGGAGCAATATCACCTGATCACCGAGCATTACGACGCGATGCTCAGCCATTATGGCGTCGAAACCGGTGTCAACATGGCGCGCAAGCATATTGGCTGGTACACCCGCGGGCTGCACGGATCGGCGGAGTTCCGCAACCGGGTGAACCAGGAGCCCGACCCCAAGCGCGTGCAGGCGATGCTGGCGGCGTTCTACGCGCCGTGGCGTTCGCGCGCGGCGGCCTGAGGGTCGCGGTGGCATCGGGACCGGCGTGCGTACCGCCGCCGGCACCCACGCTGCCTGGCTTTGCCGAGATTTTCGCCGCGCATCCGGTGGCGACGCTGGTGCTCGATGGCGAAGGCGCGATCGTCCACGCCAACATCGCCGCCGAACACCTGCTCAACCTGTCCGAGCGCGCGATGCGCCGCCGGCCGCTCGATGCGGTGATCGTGCCGCCGGCCGGCTATGCCGCGCGGCGGCCGGGGCACGGCTTTGCCACTTTCGATGCCGAGGTCATGCTGGTCCGTGGCGGGCGTTTCCGGGCCGATTTCGCAGAAGCGGTGATCAGCGAGCCGAGCGGCTGGCGCATCGTCACGCTGAATGCCGTCTCGGTCGCGCGGCGTGGCGGGCAGGGGAGCGACCGGCCTGGCGGCACCCGCGCGGCAGTCGGGGCGGCGGCGATGCTGGCGCACGAGATCAAGAATCCATTGTCGGGCATCCGCGGCGCGGCGCAATTGCTGGCATCGGCCGATCCTGCGGCGCCGGGGCTCGACGCCGCGGGACCGGGCATGACGGCCGAGCTGACCGGCCTGATCACCAGCGAGGTTGATCGCATCGCCGCGTTGATCGACCGGATGCAGGATTTTACCGACACCCGGCCACCCAACCTGCAGCGAACCAACATCTATCCGCTGTTGAGCCATGCGCGCCAGGTCGCGATTGCCGGCTTCGCGCGCGACATGCCGATCGAGGAACGGTTCGACCCGTCGCTGCCCGACGTGATGCTGGATCGCGACGCGTTCCTGCAGGTGATGATCAACCTGCTCAAGAACGCTGCCGAGGCGGTCACCATGATTGCCGCGCCGCGCATCACGCTTGCCACTGCCTATCGGCACGGCGTGTCGTTCAGCCTGGCCCCTGGCAAGCCGCGCGTGCCGCTGCCGATCGAGATCATCGTCGCCGACAACGGCCCCGGCGCGCCCGCCGACCTGGCCGACCACCTGTTCGAGCCCTTCGTTTCGGGCAAGCGCGACGGCCGCGGGCTCGGCCTGCCGCTGGTCGAGAAGCTGCTGGGCGACATGGGCGGCATCGTCCAATACGCGCGCGAGGGGGATCCGGAGCACACCGTGTTCCGCGTCCTGCTGCCCCGCGCACCCGAGCCGCGGCCATGACCCGGCAGAGCCATGTGCTGGTGCTGGAGGACGATGCCGCGATCCGCACCGTCGTCGGCCAGGCGATGCGCCGCGCCGGACACCGGGTGACGAGCGCGCAGTCGCTGGCCGAGCTCGACGCGGCGCTGGCGGCGGGGCTGCCCGACGTGCTGATCACCGACGTCGTCCTGCCCGATGGCGACGGGCTGGAACGGGTCGGCGAGCTGAGCGCGCGCGCGCCGTCTTTGCCGGTCATCGTGCTGTCGGCCCAGAACACGCTGTCCACCGCGGTACGCGCGAACGAGGCGGGCGCGTTCGAGTATCTGCCCAAGCCCTTCGACCTCGACGTGCTGACCCGCGTCGTCGCCAGCGCGCTGGCGCGCAGCCGGGGGGATGCGCTCGAGCCGCTGGACGACGCGGACCGTGCGATGCCGCTGATCGGGCGGTCGCCCGCAATGCAGGATGTCTATCGCGTGATCGCGCGCGTGGTTTCCAACGACCTGACGGTATTGATCTCCGGCGAGTCGGGCACGGGCAAGGAGCTGGTCGCGCGCGCGATCCACGACCTTGGCCCGCGCCGCCGCGCGCCCTTCATCGCGATCAACATGGCGGCGATCCCGCGCGACCTGATCGAGGCGGAGCTGTTCGGGCACGAACGCGGCGCGTTCACGGGCGCGCAGGCGCGCGTGGCGGGCAAGTTCGAGCTGGCGGCGGGCGGCACGCTGTTCCTCGACGAGATCGGCGACATGCCGATGGATGCGCAGACCCGGCTGCTGCGCGTCCTGCAGCAGGGCGAGTTCACGACGGTCGGCGGATCGCGCATGATTCGCGCCGATGTGCGCATCGTCGCGGCGACCAACCGCGACCTGGCCGCGCTGGTCCAGCGGGGGCAGTTCCGCGAGGACCTGTTCTACCGGCTCAACGTCATCCCGGTGACCCTGCCCGCGCTGCGCGAGCGGCGACAGGATATCGCGCTGCTCGCCCGCCATTTCCTGGAGCGCGCAGCCGAGGCCGGGCTACCGCTCAAGCGGCTGGCGGCGGACGCGATCGGAGTGCTGGAGCGCCACGGCTGGCCGGGCAATGTCCGCGAGCTCGAAAACCTGATGCGGCGCAGCGCGGCGCTTGGTCGCGACGAGGTGATCAGCGCAGTCGAACTGCGCGACCTGATCGGCGGCGGCATCGCCCCGGCGGAACCTGTGGCGGATGGCGACATGGACGCGGCCGTGATGGCATGGCTCACGCGGCTGCTGGCGGCCGAGCCAGGCGCGCTGGAGGACGGCAGCCTGCACGAACGCCTGATCGCGTCGGTCGAGCGACCGCTGATCGCCGCCATCCTGGCGCGGACGGGCAACAACCAGCTGCGCGCCGCCCGCGTGCTGGGCATCAACCGCAACACGCTGCGCAAGCGCATCGACCTGCTCGAGATCCCCGCCGCGACGCCGGTGCGCCGCGAGGAGCCCTAGCCGCGACGCACGTGCGCAATCTTGTGTTTTCCCGGCAACGGCATTGTTGTATCGATGCCACGTGGCAGGCATGAATGGCGCCTTGAACCGGCAGATCGCGGGCTTGCGCAGCGGCAGCAGTCCGGTGCTCGAACTGCTGGCACTGGCCACGGGGCTGGGCGTCGGGGTCGGCAGCTATGCGGTGCTGAGCGGCGACGTGCAGTCGCAGCGACTGCTCACTCCCCCGCTCGTCGCGTTGCTGCTCGTCGCCAATCTCCTGCCCTGGATGGCGCTGCTCGTACTGATCGGCCGGCGCGCCGCCAGACGCCGTGCGGCCGGGTCGCCGCTGGCGGGCGGGGGGCGGCTCCACGTTCGGCTGGTCGCCATCTTCTCCGTGCTGGCGAGCGTCCCGATGCTGCTCGTCACCGTCTTTGCCTCGCTGCTTTTCCAATATGGCGTCGAATTCTGGTATTCGGACAAGGCGCGCGGGATGATCGAGAACGCCGCGACGCTGGCGCGCGAATCCTATGAGGAGATGACGCGCTACGTCGATTCGGAGAATGTCGCGCTCGCCAACGACGTGTCGCGGATGCTGACCGAGTTTTCGTGGGACTTCGACAACCCCAATTTCGTGGTCAATTATGCGCAGGGCGTGTTCCAGCACAGCCTGGCCGAATCGGTCGTCTTCAAGGTGACCGACAGCGGCGAAATCCTGACCTATGCGCTCGTCGACCCGTATGAGACGGGCGTCGTCAACGGTATCCGCATCCAGGACATCCGCGCGATCCAGGCGGGCCGGCCAAGCATCGTCACGGTGAACGGCGAGCGGGTCCAGTCGATCGCGCCGGTGCCCAAGACCGATTATTTCGTTGCGTCGGGCCGGGTCGTCGGCGCGCGCGAGTTGATGCAGCGCCGCCAGCGTGCCGAAGCGGTCGCGGCGGATTACCGGGCGCTGCGCGAGCGGTCGCGGCTGTTGCAATTGCGCTTCAACGCGGCGCTGCTCGGCATTTCGCTGCTGATCGTCGGGCTGGCGGTGTTCGTCGCCCTGAAGGTGGCGGACCGGCTGGTGCGCCCGGTCGGCGCGCTGGTCGACGCGGCGCAGCGCGTTGCCGGCGGCGAGCTGACCGCACGGGTCGCCGAACCCGACAGCCGCGACGAAATCGGCACATTGGCGCAGGCGTTCAACCAGATGACGTCGCGGCTGGAGCAGCAGACGGGCGACCTGGTCGCGGCCAACGCGCAGCTCGAAAGCCGCCGTGCGCTGATCGAGGCGGTGATGTCGGGCGTCACCGCAGGCATCGTGTCGATCGACGACGTACGCGCGGTGCGACTCGTCAACGCGTCCGCGATGCAGCTGCTGAAGGCGAGCGAGGGCGCGACGGTCGGTCGTCCGCTCGCCGAAGTGGCACCCGAGCTCGACGCGCTGATCGACGACGGCGCGCGCGAGGCGATCGTCCAGCTCGTCGCCGGCGGCGAGGCGAAGACGCTGGCGGTGAAGGTGACGCGCGACGAGGGCGGGCACATCCTGACCTTTGACGACATCACCCAGCAGCTGCTCGACCAGCGCCGGGCCGCCTGGTCCGACGTCGCGCGCCGCATCGCGCACGAGATCAAGAACCCGCTGACCCCGATCCAGCTGGCCGCCGAGCGGCTGCAGCGGCGCTATGGCAAGCAGATCGACGCGGATGACAGCGTCTTCGCCCGGTTGACCGACACGATCGTCCGCCAGGTTGGCGACCTGCGACGCATGGTCGACGAGTTTTCGTCCTTCGCGCGGATGCCCAAGCCCGTGTTCCGCGAGGAGCCGCTGGCCGACATCGCGCGCCAGTCGGTGTTCCTGCACGAGGTCGCGCATCCCGAAATCGCGTTCCGGCTCGACGATCGGCTGCACGGCGCGCCACTGGTCTGCGACCGCCGCCAGATCGGCCAGGCGGTGACCAACATCGTCAAGAACGCGATCGAGGCGATCGCGGCGCGCAGCGGCGAGGACCTGCCGCAGGGCGAGGTGCAGGTGACGGTCGCGGCTGGCACCACGGCGGGCGAGGTCGTGCTGACCATCGCCGACAACGGCGTCGGGCTGCCGGTCGACCGCAACCGCATCGTCGAACCCTATATGACGACGCGCAGCCGCGGCACGGGGCTGGGCCTAGCCATCGTCAAGAAGATCGTCGAGGAGCATTTCGGCCGCATCGAATTCGCCGATCGCGCCGGTGGCGGGACCTGTGTCACGCTGACCTTCGATTCGGGTCTGCTTCAGAATCTGGCGGGGAACGCCGACGAAACGCTCGCCGACGCCGCCGAACCCGCATTGCCCACGCCGATCAAACGCCAAGGATGAATGAATGAAGCTGGATATTCTGGTCGTCGATGACGAGCGCGACATCCGCGAGCTGGTGGCGGGGGTGCTGGAGGACGAGGGGTACGAGACCCGCGACGCCGCCGATTCCGACGCGGCGCTGGAGGCGGTGGCGGCGCGCCGGCCCTCGCTCGTCCTGCTCGACGTCTGGCTTCAGGGGTCGCGGCTCGACGGGCTGGAGCTGCTGGAGGAGATCAAGCGGCGCGATCCGTCGATCCCGGTGCTGGTGATTTCGGGCCACGGCAATCTGGACACCGCGGTCGCGGCGATCCGGCGCGGCGCAGTGGATTTCATCGAGAAGCCGTTCGAGGCCGAACGCCTGCTGTTCCTGGTCCAGCGCGCGACCGAGACCGAGCGGCTGCGGCGCGAGGTCGCGTCGCTGCGCGCATCGGCGGGCCGCGAGGACGACCTGACCGGCAATTCGTCCGCGATCAGTTCGGTGCGCGCGACGCTGAAGCGCGTGGCATCGACGGGCAGCCGGGTGCTGATCACCGGGGGGGCGGGCGTGGGCAAGGAAGTGGCGGCGCGGCTGCTGCACGGCTGGAGCCCGCGCGCCAATGCGCCCTTCGTCATCGTCAGCGCCGCGCGGATGACGCCCGAGCGCGTCGAAGAGGAGCTGTTCGGGGTCGAGGAAGCAGGCGACCTGGTCCGCCCCGGCCTGTTCGAACAGGCGCATGGCGGCACGCTGTTCCTGGACGAGATTGCCGACATGCCGGTGACGACACAGGCGCGCATCCTGCGCGCGCTGACCGACCAGAGCTTTACCCGCGTCGGCGGCCAGCGGATGGTCAAGGTCGACGTCCGCGTCGTTTCCGCCACCGCGCGCGACCTGATGGTCGAGATTGCCGAGGGGCGCTTCCGCGAGGACCTGTATTACCGGCTGAACGTCGTGCCCGTGGCGATCCCGCCGCTGGCCGAACGTCGCGAGGACATTCCGCCGCTGGTCGAGCATTTCGTCGCGCATTACGCCGCCGAGCGCCGGGTGACGACGCCGGAGATCGCCGCCGACGCGATGGTCGCGCTGCAATCCTATGAATGGCCGGGCAATGTCCGCCAGCTGCGCAACGTCGTCGAGCGGACCATCATCCTGGCCCCCGGCAACCGCATCCAGCGCATCGACATCGACCTGTTGCCGCCCGAAGTGCTGGGCGCGCCGGGGGGCAATGGCGGGATCGGGGGCAGCGCAATCATGGGCGCGCCGTTGCGCGAGGCGCGCGAATCGTTCGAGCGCGAATATCTGCGCGTCCAGATCCGGCGGTTTTCGGGCAATATTTCGCGCACCGCAACGTTCATCGGCATGGAGCGTTCGGCGCTGCACCGGAAACTCAAGCTGCTCGGCATCACTGAAGTTCGCGGCGACGAGTGACTCCGGTGGACGATTTGCTTGCCGGTACCTAGATTGACGCCGGGCGCATCGCCATGTCGCGCGCGTCGCGTCGACAGATCGGTGTAACCGCGGCGTTCGCCGCCAAGAATAAGGGCAAACCATGGCCGACAAGCAAAGCTCACTTCAGGACCTTTTCCTCAACGCCCTGCGTCGCAGCAAGACCCCGGTGACCATGTTCCTGGTCAAGGGCGTGAAGCTGCAGGGCATCGTCACCTGGTTCGACAATTTCTCCGTTCTGCTGCGCCGCGACGGCCAGTCGCAGCTGGTCTACAAACACGCAATCTCGACGATCATGCCGTCGCAGCCGGTCGACCTGACCGCCGTGATCGAGGGCGTGGGCGAGCATGGCGGATCGAAGAACCCGCTGCTGCAGGAAATCTTCCTGAGCGCGGTGCGCCGCCAGCAGGAGAATGTCACCATGTTCCTGGTCAACGGCGTGATGCTGCAGGGCCAGATCGCGGCGTTCGACCTGTTCTGCATGCTGCTCCAGCGCGATGGCATGTCGCAGCTGGTCTACAAGCACGCCGTGTCGACGATCCAGCCGGCGACCCCGCTCAATCTGGCGGACGAACAAGCCGCGATGGACGGCGATTGAGCAACGGCTTCGATCGCGACGCGCAGGAGTTCGCGCGCGGCGCACGCACCGTGGTCGTCCTGCCCGACCAGGGCGGGTCGGCGCGCGACAGCGATGCGCGACTGGAGGAGACCGCGGGACTGGCCGAGGCGATCGGGCTCGAGGTGGTGGCGCGCATCGCCTATCGCATCCGCGCGGCGCGCCCCGCGACGCTGCTCGGGTCCGGCCAGGTCGAGATGCTGGCCGAGGAGGTGCGCGACCGCGAGCTGGAGCTGGCGGTGTTCGACGCGGCGCTGACGCCGGTGCAGCAGCGCAACCTGGAAACCGCGCTCAAGTGCAAGGTGATCGACCGCACTGGCCTGATCCTGGAGATTTTCGGCGAGCGTGCGCGCACCGCCGAGGGGCGGTTGCAGGTCGAACTCGCGCACCTCGACTATCAGGCGGGACGGCTGGTGCGCAGCTGGACCCACCTGGAGCGCCAGCGCGGCGGCGTCGGCTTTCTGGGCGGTCCGGGCGAAACCCAGATCGAGGCCGACCGTCGGATGATCCGCGATCGCATGACCAAGCTGCGCCGCGAGCTCGAGCAGGTGAGCCGCACCCGCACGCTCCACCGCGACCGGCGCCAGCGCGCGCCATGGCCCGTCATCGCGCTGGTCGGCTATACCAATGCGGGCAAGTCGACGCTGTTCAACCGGCTGACCGGGGCGGACGTGATGGCTGAAAATCTTCTGTTCGCGACACTCGATCCGACGCTGCGCCAGATCGCGCTGCCCGGTATCGACAAGGCGATCCTGTCGGACACGGTGGGGTTCGTGTCCGACCTGCCGACGCAGCTGGTCGCCGCGTTCAAGGCGACGCTGGAGGAAGTGGTGTCGGCCGATCTGCTGGTCCATGTCCGCGACATCGCGCACCCCGACAGCCTGGCGCAGCGCGACGATGTCGAGGGCGTGCTGAAGGATCTGGGCGTCGCCGACACGACCCCGCGGATCGAGGCATGGAACAAGACCGACCTGCTCGATGCGGACGATGCCGCCGAAGTGCTGGGCGAGGCGGCGCGGCGCGAGGATGTCGTGGCGGTGTCGGCGCTGACCGGCGACGGGGTGGAGGCCCTGACCGCGCGGATCGCCGAGCTGCTGACCGCCAGCCACCGCCGCTATCGCATCACGCTCGACATGGGCGACGGCGCGGGCGCGGCATGGCTGCACCAGCATGGCGAGGTGCTGACGCACTGGACCGAGGACGAGCAGGCGCAGTTCGAGGTGCGAATGGCGCCGCGCGAATATGAGCGGTTTTTGCGGCGGTAGGGGGCTTGGCTGCTTCCGGATCTTGAATGATATTCAATCGCTCATCCTGAGAGGCTGACCGGGAATAGACATCCTGCAAAATCCAGCCCATTTCTTCCCGTCGCCCCGGCCTTGAGCCGGGGCCCCGCTGTCTGATCCGGCGCGAGAAGAAGCGGGACCCCGGCTCAAGGCCGGGGTGACGAGAAAAATGCGATCCGTTCCTCGATCAAATGCACATTCCGAGTCAGACTCTGAGTAGCTGCTTCGACAAGCTCAAGGGCTACCCAGGATGAGCGGATGGGAAATTGATGGAAACGTAGGAGGCACCCCCCTCAGTTCATCAGTTCCACTGCCATCGCGGTCGCTTCGCCGCCGCCGATGCACAGCGAGGCGAGGCCGCGCTTCTGGCCGTTGGCCTGCAGCGCCGACAGGAGCGTCGCCAGGATGCGCGCGCCGCTGGCCCCGATCGGGTGGCCGAGTGCGCAGGCACCGCCATTCACGTTCAGCACGTCATGCGAAATCGACAGGTCGCGCATCGCGATCATCGCGACGACGGCGAATGCCTCATTGACCTCGAACAGGTCGACATCGCCGATCCCCCACCCCGCGCGGTCGAGCGCCTTCCGCATCGCATCCACCGGCGCGGTGGTGAAGCGGGCGGGGGCGTGCGCATGCGCGCCGTGCGCGACGATACGCGCAACCGGATCGAGACCCAGCCGCTCGGCGACGCTCGCGCGCGTCATCACCAGCGCGGCCGCGCCGTCGGAGATCGACGAGGCGTTGGCTGCGGTGATCGTCCCGTCTTTCGCAAACGCGGGCTTGAGCGTCGGAATCTTGGCGGGATCGCCCTTTAGCGGCTGTTCGTCCTTGTCGACGACGCTGATGCCCCTGCGGCCCTGAACCTCGACGGCGACGATCTCCCGGTCGAACCCGCCCGTATTCTGGGCACGCTTGGCACGTTCGAGCGAGGCGATGGCATAGGCATCCTGCTGGTCGCGGGTGAACTGATATTCGCCGGCAGTCTCCTCGGCAAAGCTGCCCATCAGCCGGCCGGGCTCATAGGCGTCCTCGAGCCCGTCGAGATACATATGGTCGATCAGGCGATCATGGCCGATCCGCGCGCCGCCGCGATGGCGCGTCGACAGATAGGGCGCGTTGGTCATGCTCTCCATGCCGCCCGCGACGATCAGGTCGGCGGAGCCGGCCGCAAGCGCGTCGGTCGCCATGATCGCGGCCTGCATCCCCGATCCGCACATCTTGTTGACCGTCGTTGCCTCGACATGGCTCGGCAGCCCCGCGCCGAGCGCCGCCTGGCGCGCCGGGGCCTGACCCAGCCCGGCGGGCAGCACGCAGCCCATATAGATGCGCTCGATCGCCTCGCCCGACAGCCCCGCGCGCTCGACCGCCGCACCGACTGCGGTTGCGCCCAGATGAGTCGCCGACGCGTCGGTCAGCAGCCCCTGGAAGCTGCCCATCGGTGTGCGGGCATAGGAAAGAATCACGATGGGATCGGCGGACATTTGCGGCGCTCCGGCGGTTGAACCGTCGCGGCGAGACGCGAACTGGTTCGGATGTTTTTTTGCCGTTGGTGTCGAGCGCAGTCGAGACACGCTCTGTTGGACAGCGTGTCTCGACTTCGCTCGACACGAACGGAGCTTGGTTGACCGCCAGGCTTTTACTCGGGCCGTCGGGGATTTGCAAAACCATTGCCGGGCCGCGCAGCGCGGCATAGGCGCTGAAGGGATGAGATCGAATGGAAGACAGCCTGATCGTCGGCGTGCTGAAATGGTTCGCCACCGGCACGGGGATTACCGCGGCGCTGATGGTGTCGCTCGACAGCGGGCGGCGGGTGACGGGGTGGGGCTTCGTCATCTTCGTCGTCTCGTCGATCGCGTGGATCAGCGGTGCGGCGCTGACCGGCGACGGCGCGTTGATCACGCAGAACGCCGTCCTGTTCGCGATCAACGTATTCGGCGTCTATCGCTATCTGGTCCGCAAAAAGGGTGACGACTGACGCGATCTGGTGGGGCGCGGGGCTGGGCGGGCTCGGCCTGATCCTGGGCAGCTTCATCGCGACGGTCGTGTTGCGCGGCGTCGCGGGGGAGAGTGCGCTGAGGGGCCGCTCACGCTGCGACGGGTGCGGGGCGACGCTGGGGCCGGTCGAGCTGGTGCCGGTGCTGAGCTTCGTGGTGCAGCGCGGGCGGTGTCGACGCTGCGACGGGGCGATCGACCCGAGCCATTTGTGGATCGAATTACTGGCGGGCGCGATCGGGCTGGTTGCCGGGCTGGCCGCACCGGGCTGGGCCGGAGTAGCGGGCGCGGTGTTCGGATGGCTGCTGCTAATGCTTGCGGCGTTCGACCTTGCCGCGTTCTGGCTGCCCAATTGGGGCAATGCGCTGCTGGCGGTCGCCGGGCTGGCGAGCGGGGTGGCGGGGCTTGATCCGCGGCTTACCGACCGCCTGATCGGCGGCGCGGCGGGCTTTGCGCTGCTGTGGAGCGTGGCCGCAGTCTATCAGCGGCTGCGCGGCCGCGTGGGGCTGGGCGGCGGCGACCCCAAGCTGTTCGGCGCAATCGGGCTGTGGCTGGGGTGGCGGGCGTTGCCGATGGTGTTGCTGGCCGCATGCCTGCTCGGGCTGGCCGTCGCGCTGGTCATGCGATTGCGCGGGCGCGAAGTGACGGGGGCGACGCGGCTGCCGCTGGGGACGCTGCTGGCGGTGGCGGGGTTTGGGGTGTGGGTGATGGGGTAGCGGGATCAGTTCACCAGATTGTGGGTGAATGCGATCCAGGCCGGCGAGTTGAGAAGATAGCCGGCCAGCAACTGCACCGCGAACGAGATGCCCGCCGCCGGGAGCAGGACCGGATGCGGCCGGCCCCGCGTCGCGATGTCATAGACGATCATCGACAGGATCAGCAGGTCGCCCGCCAGATAGACGCCGGGGATGATCGTGAACGGTGCCGGCCCGCCGGTCAGCAGGCGGACGATCCGGCCGAATCCCGCGCCGATGATCGTCAACGTGCCGACGAAGATCAGGCGCTTATGCGCCGCAGCATGTTTGCGCCAGATCACCGCAGCGGCGATGAACCCCGCAAAGGTGGCGATGTTCAGAAGCTGAATGGCCAAGAAATGGGGCGGTTGACGCGCTTCATGCGCGAAATGCATCGTGAGCGCCGCCGCCGGACCAGCCACCACGACCGCGACCGCAAGCGCGACGCCGATCACCCCCATGCGGCGGTGCCATCGCACCATGCCCGTGCGGATCAGTGTGACCTGTGACGCGAGGAAAACCAGCCAGCCGAAGAACACCACCGCGTGGACGTGAATGATCCACGGATAGGGTCGCACATTGCCGTCCATGCGCTGGATGACTTCGGGGACGAACCCGAGCAGCAGGATCGCCCAGATGACGACGACCAGCGCCGGGAAGAAATAGGCGTCGCCAGGATGATGCGATCGGAAACGGCGATCGCGCTCGAGTCCGGGATCGCGTGACGCATCAACGATTGAAGCCATGGCCGACTGCCCCCCGACCGCGCGCGCCCCACTGCGCGCGCCGTACATACCATAGCAGGCAGGATTGGAGAAGGTTTGACCGGTTGGCTGAGGGGTGCCGCGCCCCCGCGGCGATCGATCGACTAGATCGGCGTTCACTCCCTATTTCATGGCCCCAAACAACCGCCCCAGAAACACCGTCTCCACCTCGCGCCGCAGGTCATTGTTCGGCTTCTTCTGGAACCCATGGCCTTCGTCGGCGAACAGGACGTACCAGGTGTCGACGCCGTTGGCGCGGAGCTTGGCGACGACCTGGTCGGACTCGGATTGCGGCACGCGGGGGTCGTTGGCGCCTTGCATCACCAGCATCGGCTTGGTGATCTTCTGGACGTTGCCGAGCGGCGAGATGCGAGCGAAGACCTCGCGCATCCTGGGGTCGCGCTCGTCGCCATATTCGGCGCGGCGGTTGTCGCGGCGATAGGCTTCGGTATTGGTCAGGAACGACACCCAGTCGCTGATGCCATAGCGTTCGACGCCGCCGACCAGTCGGTCGGAATAATGCGTCATCACCGCCAGCGACATGTAGCCGCCATAGGATTGGCCATAGACCGCGACGCGCTTCGGATCGAGGCCGGGCTGGGTGGCGATCCAGTCGAGCAGCGCGCCGATGTCCTTGACCGAATCCTCGCGCTTTTCGGCATTGTCGAGGTTGAGATAGCGTTTGCCATAGCCGTCGGAGCCGCGGACATTGGGGAGGATCACCGTCGCCTTGAGCACGTCGGCGAAATACTGCGCGCCATAGTTCCAGTTGGGCCGCGTCTGTGCCTCCGGCCCGCCATGGATGTCGATGATGACCGGGGTGCGCTGGTCGGCGGGAATGCCGGTCGGGCGATAGACGAAGGCGGGGACCGACAAGCCGTCGAATGACTTGAAGCGGATCAGCCTCGGCTCGGCGAGCTTTGTAGGATCAAGTTCGCCCAGTTCAGACTGGGTCCAGCGGGTGAGCTGGCCGCCGGTCACGTCCCAGCTCCACACGTCGCCCGCGGACGCGGTGCCGCTGAGCCCGATCGCGAGCTTGCCGCCATCGGGCGAGAAGTCGAGCGCGGTCAGCACGCCGGTCGGCAGGTCGGGCTGGGGCAGCGCGCGGCGGGTGCGGAAATCCTGCACGACGACCTTAGACACGCCGTCCTGGTTGATCGAATAGGCGAGGATGCGGCCGTCGTCGCTCAGGTCATAGGCTTCGATGTCCCAGTCGAGCGGCGGGCTGACCGCGCGGGCGGCGCCGGTCTTGAGGTCGATCTCGACCAGCCGGCGGACGTCGCTGTCGCCGTCGCTGATCGTCAGGATGCGGGTACCGCCGGGCAGGAAGCGGGGATTCTCGTAGCGCGCGGGCGCGGCCTTGGGTGCGATTCGGCTCGCCTTGCCGCTGGCGAGATCGAGCAGGAACAGCTGGCTTTCACGGTTGGACAGATTGCGCGAGAAGATGAGCTGGCCGTTGTCGGGCGACAGATCCTCCGGCTGGACCGCGCCGTCGGCCTGATAGAGCGTGCGCGCCGCGCCGCCGGTCGTCGGGTCGGTGGCGAGCAGGGTATAGGCGGCGGTCCCCTTGGTCGCGCGGGTCCAGACGAGCAGGCGGCCGTCGCGGCTGAACACCGGCGATCCGTTCCGCGTCGTCCCGCCCTCGGTCAGCCGGGTGGCGGTACCGGCCAGGCCCCGTGCATAGAGCTGGAACCATTCGTCGCCGCCATTGTCGCGGGTCAGGATGAAGCGGTCGGTGCCGGGGATGACCCGCGCATCGGCGACCGGTTCGCTGCCATAGGTGATCTGGGTGCGCGCCGCACCGGGCGCGGCGACACGGTGCAGCTGCTGGGTCGCGCCGAAGCGGGTGGTGATCAGCATGGAGCCGTCGGGCAGCCAGTCCTCGAAACTTGCCGACCGGCTGTTCTGGTAACGCTGCACCGCCTCACGGACCTCGGCCGGGATTTCCGGCACGTTCTGAAGCGTCGCGCTGCCCTGTTGGCGGGTGGTGACTTGTGCCTGCTGCGCGAGCGCGGCGGGTGCGAGCGCGATCAACGCGGCGGACAGGAACAGATGACGCATCGAAACTCCCCGGATCATTTGATTATGCGCAACGTCTCGCAATCCCGGGGGTTTGGGTCAATGTCCGAAGCTTGCCGCGCCTTCGCAATGCGTTATTACGTGGCGAAACAAAACTGATCTGGAGAGCCGGGATGACGGAGATTCGCGAACTGCTCGAGCGCCAGCGTGCCGCATTCAATGCGGAGCTGCCCGTGACGATGGCCACGCGACGCGACCGGCTGAAACGATCGGTCGCGATGCTGACCGACAATTCGGCGCGCTTCTGCGATGCGCTGTCGGAGGATTTCGGCCATCGCAGCCGCGAACAGTCGATGATCACCGACATCGCGGCGTCGGTCGCGCCGCTGAAACACGCCTTGGCCAAGCTGGAGGCGTGGGCGCGGCCCGAAAAGGTGCCGGTGCGCTTTCCGCTCGGGCTGCTGGGCGCAAAGGCGTGGATCGAATATCAGCCCAAGGGCGTGGTCGGCGTGATCTCGCCGTGGAATTTCCCGGTCAATCTGGTGATGTCGCCGCTCGCCGGGGTGTTCGCCGCGGGTAACCGCGCGATGGTCAAGACCAGCGAGTTTACTCCGGCGACGGCTGCCTTGTTCGAGGAGCTGGCGGCGAAATACTTCGCGGCGGACGAGCTGGTGTTCGTGAGCGGCGGGCCGGACGTGGGGAAGGCGTTTGCCGAGCTGCCCTTCGATCACCTGATCTTCACCGGCGCGACCGGTATCGGCCGCCACATCTTGCACGCCGCTGCCGACAATCTGACTCCGGTGACGCTCGAGCTCGGCGGCAAGTCGCCGGTGATCGTCGGCCAGTCGGCGGATGCGACGCGCACCGCCGAACGGGTGACGATGGGCAAGATGATGAATGCGGGGCAAATCTGCCTCGCGCCCGATTATCTGCTGGTGCCGCAGGCGCGCGAGGCGGAGATGGTCGACGCGATCAAGGGGGCGGCCACGCGCTTCTACCCGACCATCCTCGACAATCCCGATTACACGTCGATCATCAACGATCGCCACCACCAGCGCCTGACCGGCTGGATTGAGGACGCGCGCGCCAAGGGCGCGACGGTCGAGGTGGTCAACCCCGCCAACGAGGATTTCGCCAGCTCGAACAGCCGCAAGATGCCACTGCATATCG
>NZ_LSKG01000126.1:0-966 GCF_001557005.1 Sphingomonas sp. CCH15-F11
CCGCTACGCGGCACCGCCGCTCTCAGTCGCTTCGCTCCCCAAGCCCGCAAGCGGTCTTGGCCCTGCCGGGTTCCGATCGGCTGGCGGGGCGAGGATCCGCATGGCGGATCGCCGCCAATCAACATCATTGACCACCGCGCTCCAATCGTTCACACGTTCATGTGTTCACACGTCCACATGCTTACACGCTCACACGTTCACCTGTTCAGGGGTTCACATGAAGGTTATCACTGTCATCAGCCAGAAGGGGGGCGCGGGCAAGACGACGTTGGCGATCCACCTTGCAGCGGCTGGCGCGGGCGCAGGGCTTACGACGTTGATCCTCGATACCGACCCGCAGGCAACGGCGAGCCATTGGAGCGAATGGCGCGGATCGTCGGACCTGGAAGTGGTCGATTGTGCCTCCCCTTCCCTCTTGCCCCGCAAGCTCCAGCAAGCAGCCGAACTCGGGGCCGACCTGGTGGTGATAGACACCCCTCCCCATGCCGACATCATGGCGCGGGAAGCCTGCAAGGTCGCCGACCTGGTGCTGATTCCCTGTCGCCCGCAAGCCTTCGATCTCAAAGCCGTAGAGATGACGGCCGAGCTGGTGCAGGCGACCGGCAAGACCGCGTTCGTGCTGTTCATGGGCGGCCCCCAGCGCGCACCGACGACCTACCGGGATGCCCGCGAGCTGATCGAGGGCGGTGATGGCGTCGCCGGCATGGGCGTGGACGTTGCGCCCGTCATGCTCACCCAGCGGGCGATCTATCATCACAGCACGGCGCAGGGGAAAACCGCGATCGAGCTGGAACCCGAAGGCAAAGCGACCGAGGAAGTTGCCGCGCTATGGGCGTGGACATGTGAACAAGTGAACGTGTCTGCAGCTTCACGAGTGAACAAGAAGCGAGGCGCGGCATGAGCAAGTTCGGCGCGATGAAGCAGCAACGGGCGGAGAGGGCTGGGGCGATCGGCGACAGCTCCGAG
>NZ_LSKG01000127.1:0-5523 GCF_001557005.1 Sphingomonas sp. CCH15-F11
CACACGCAGCGCGGGGTCGCGCCCGCCGTGAATCAGCTGATGGATCTGGGCAAAAAATTCCACCTCGCGAATGCCGCCACGACCCCGCTTGAGGTCATAGCCCGGACCGAACGCCTGGCCCTGGGCGTGGTGGTCACGGATGCGCCGGGTGATCAGGCGGATATCGTTGATCGCACCATAATCGAGCGCGCGCCGCCAGATGAACGGCCGGATTGCCTGGAGAAAGCGCTCGCCGAGCTCGCTGTCGCCGGCGGCCGCGCGTGCGCGGATGAACGCGGCACGCTCCCATGGCAGCGCCTGTGATTCGTAATAGGTGATCGCCGCGTCGACCGGCAGCGCGATCGGCGTCACCTCGGGCGAGGGACGCAGCCTCAGGTCGATGCGCAGCACATAGCCGTCGCCGTCGCGGGCCTGCAGCAATTCGATGACGCGCCGTCCGATCCGCACCGCAGCCTCTTCGGGGGCCTCGCGCGGGCGGCACGGCAGCCGCGCCGGGTCGAACAGCAGGATGGGATCGATGTCGGAGGAATAGTTGAGTTCGCGGCTGCCCTGCTTGCCGAGCGCGATCGCGGCAAAGCCGACCGGTTCAGCCTCGGGCGTCCGTTCGCGGATCGCGGCGCGGATCGCCGTATCGAGCGCATGGTCGGCAAAGTCGGAAAGCAGCCGGGTGGTCGCGCGAAAATCGAGCGCGCCTGACAGGTCGCCGATCGCCGCGATCAGCGCGAGGCGACGGCGCTGGAGACGCAGTTGCTGTGCGGTCGTCGCGGCTTCGAGCGCGAGGCTGGCCGAGAGCGGATCGCGAAGGAAACGCGCCGGATCGCTGACGATTTCCGGTTCGCGTTCGGCGATCATGGCCAGGAACGGGGCGTGGCGGCAAGCGCGGTCTACCGCCTCCGCCAGCGCCGCAGGATCGTTGCGATCGGGATCAAGCATGATCGCGGCTTCGACAAAATCGCGGATTTGAGCAACAAATTTCCCGTTGGCCCGTTAATCCCGGCATGTCGAAGCCACGCGCCCCTGCTGCCGATCCCAGGCAACCGGACCTGATCCAGGTGACGCGCCCGCGTGCGCGCGATCCGATCGGCGCAGCATTGCGCGACGCCTATGATCCGGACGACACGCTGCCGGACGATTGGATCGAACTTCTCGCGGCGATCGACCAGTCGTCACGGCGCGGCGGGGGTCACGAGCACGGCTGATTTCCGGGCAACTTTTGACGCTGCGCCGGTCAATGATCCCGGCTCAGCTCCTCTACCTCACCCATGATCGCGTCGAGCGGGCTCTCGCCGCTCTCGTCGCGGGACGATTGACGGGAAGGCAGCTGACCCTCCTCGATCAACGCTTCCAGCGCGACGCGGCCGCGCGCGACGCGGCTCTTGATCGTGCCCACCGCGACGCCGCAGATCTCGGCGGCTTCCTCATAAGCGAAGCCACCTGCGCCGACCAGAATGAGCGCCTCACGCTGCGCTTGGGGAAGCAGCAGCAGCGCGCGCTGCATGTCGCCCAGTTCGACGTGCCGGTCCTGGCTCGCCGGCGCGGCGAGGAGCCGGTCGGCAACCAGATCGTCCCACTCGCCCTTGAAGCGCGAACGCCGCATCTGGGAAAGATAAAGGTTGCGCAGAATGATGAAGGTCCAGGCGCGCATGTTGGTGCCGGCCTGGAAACGCTGACGCGCCGCCCATGCCTTCATCAGGGTTTCCTGCACCAAGTCATCGGCGAGATCGCGATTGCCCGACAGCGAACGGCCAAAGGCGCGCAGATGCGGGATGACATTGCCCAGCTCTTCCTTGAACGCCGCGTCGGACAACGCCACGTGCGGAACGTCAGCTGCGGGCTCGTCTTGCGATTGCACTTCTTCTGACACCATCATTCCCGCACGAAAAAGTCAGTCGACGCCCGGATTGCGGGATGGGAACGCCATGCCGCATCAGTCCGCTTGCGTCGTCCCGGCCGGACCGTAGCCACCTATTTCCAGAACAACACGGCAAAAATCACGACGACCAGCGTCAGCGAGATCGCCAGGATATATCGGGTCATGTGCGGCGTCGCGCCAGCCCGTGCCTTTTCCCCATCAATATGGGGTTCGTTTCGGGGATCAGTCATATCGCTATAACCGACGAAAATCGAATTGGCTCCGCGTTGGACCCGCAAACAATTCGTTTCGACCCCCGAACGACGACAAATATCCGTTCGTTATTGCGCCGGCACCGTCGCCTGATCGAAAAACAGCGCCTGGCTGATCGCTGCCTTGACCGTCGACCGCTGGAACGGCTTCGTGATCATGAAAGTGGGCTCGGGGCGCTCCCCGGTCAGCAACCGTTCCGGGAAGGCGGTGATGAAAATGACCGGTACGTTGAACTCGCTCAGAATGTCCTTGACCGCATCAATGCCGCTGCTGTCGTCGGCCAACTGGATATCGGCGAGGACCAGACCGGGCCGATCCTCCATGGCCAGCGCCACCGCCTCGTCACGCGTAACCGCAACGCCGGTTACGTCGTGGCCGAGGTCACGGACGATCCCCTCGAGGTCCATCGCGATCATCGGCTCGTCCTCGATGATCAAAACGCGCGCCCGTGTCTGTCGCTCGATTTCGGTCAGGGCCTCTGCGACCAGCGTCTCGACCTCGTCGGCGGACGAGTCGATCAGGAATGCCGTGTCCTCGGAGGTAAAGCCCTCCATCGCGGTCAACAGCAGCGCCTGCCGCGACAGCGGTGCGACCCGCGCCAGTCGCGCCCGCGCGATCGACTCGTTCTCGCCGTCCGGCCCGTCTCCGGGGAAATCGTCCGATACGTCGCTGTTGGCTGAATTCCAGATCACCTGGAACGTGCGGTACAGGCCCAGTCTGGGATCGACGTTGCGCGGAAATTCATCGGGGGCCGCGACGATCGCCTCCAGCGCGGTACGGACGTAACGGTCCCCCTGCTGCTGGCTTCCCGTCAGCGCGCGGCCGTAACGGCGCAGAAACGGAAGGTGCGGCGCAAGCTGCTGTCCAAGCGACATAATATCGTCAATCTCCCATAGCGCGACGTGACCCCTGACGGTGCACGGCGCAAGCCAACTTCATTCGTGGTTTCCATGGAGGACAATGCGCACCCCCACAATGCACCGAAAACATGGAACCATCGAACGCGGTTTTTGTTTCATCGTCAATCCGACGCAGTTACTGTGGCCGGAAGGGGCGTCGCGCATCGCTCCGTTCGATACGAGGTTCGATGACGGGCGGATACGCCGCGCCTGGAAAAATTGGGATATGGGGGACGTGGTGCAGTCGGCGAGTGGTCGGAAAGACAAGATGACGGAAAAGCCATCGAACGAGGACGCGCGCAGCGAAAAGACCAAGCCCAAGACCCCGGGCGATGTCGGCGACGCGCTGCGCGCTGTCTATCGCGAGACGATCGACGAGGCGGTTCCCGACGAAATGCTCGACCTGCTGCGCAAGCTCGGCTGAGCACGCTGCGTGCTGATCTGACTCCGTTGGCCGTTTACCGCCGTGCCGGATGATCCCAGCCCCGCGCCAAATCGGCGTGACGACCCTGCCCACCCGCTGCTTTCGCTTGCCGTCAGTATCCCGACCGGCGCCAAGGTATTCCTGATCCTCAGCGTCGCGCTGCTGCCGCTTGCCCTGATCGCGGCCTATGCGTCGATCCAGACCTCCCGCATCGCGGACCAGGAAGCCGCCGCGCGGCTGCGTGTCGCCGCCGCCGAAGCCTCACGGGCCCTGTCGATCGAGCTGGGCGGTGATCTCGCCGCGTTGCGTGCCGGATTGAACGCGCTGGAAGCCGATCCGACCGACACGGGCGCGTGCGCGCGGGTGCAGGGCGTGTATGCGGCGCAGGCCACGACTGGCGTCCAGTTTCACATCACCGGCAAAGCCGGCGCGGTGCTGTGCGGGGGCCAGATTCCGGAGGATGCGGCCCGCGCGCTGCAATCGAGCGCGCGCGGGACCGTAATCGTGCCGGCGCGCGGCCTCGCCGTGCGGCTGACCGCGCCGGGTGACGAGGGGGTTCGTGCGGAGGCCTTCTTCCCCATCGCCTTTCTCGGCTCGATTGCCCGCCCGACGGGATTCTTGTCGCGCTACGGCGCTGCGCTAGCCAGCGAGGATGGCCGGCTTTCACTCGAGGCGCTGCCGGACGGCGGCATCCTGGACGGCGTGGAGGAAACGCGCCTCCCGCTCGGAATCGAAGACCTGGCGCTCGAAATGCGGATCTATGGCGCACCGATTACGACGACGTTGATCGTCACGATGCTGCTGCCCCTGTTGATGTGGTTTGCGGCGGCCGCGATTGCCTGGTTCGTCGTCGACCGCCTGCTGATCCGACCGCTGCGTCGCCTGCGTCGGATCGTTGGCAACTATCGCCCCGGCGATACGCTCGCCGTTGAACATTTCGGCACCCTGCCCGCTCAGGAAATCCACGCGCTGAGCGAAACGTTCCGGGCGATCACCGTCACGGTACGCACGCACGAGGCAGGGCTGGCCGAGGGTCTGGTGCGACAAACCCGCCTCACGCGCGAGGTGCATCATCGCGTGAAGAACAATCTTCAGGTGATTGCGAGCCTGATCAATTTCCATGCGCGTTCAACGTCGGACACAGCCGCAAGCGAAGCCTATGCCGCCATCCAGCGCCGGGTCGACGCGCTGGCGGTCGTCCATCGGCATCATTATGCGGAGCTAGAGGAAAATCGCGGGCTGGAGCTGCGCGCCGTCATCGGCGAACTGGCGTCCAACCTTCGCGCCAACGCACCCGATTCAGCGGCGCGGACGTCGATGACCCTAAATGTGCATCCCGTGCTGGTTTCCCAGGATGTGGCGGTGGCCGTCGCGTTTCTGATCACCGAACTGGTCGAGCTCGCAATGGAATGCAGCCCAGCGGGTATGCTCAGCATCTCGGTCCGGCCGACCGACGGAAACGAGCGCGCGGTCGTGCGGATCACGTCGCCGGGCCTCGTCGATTCACCCGATTTCCAGTCGCTGATGCAGACTCGCTACAGCCGGATCATCACCGGCCTGGCACGCCAGCTTCGCTCGACGCTGCATCATGACCCGCTTGCCGGGTTCTTCGAAATCCCGATCGTCGCGCACGCCGAGGGCTAGCGAAGATTTTTTTGCGCGTGCGCGAAAACGCACGGAACCGAAAACGCCGTCCATGGTTTCTAGGTGCGGATAGCGACCTTATGCCCCCCCGCTCGCGCTATCCGCTCTATAGGCCCGAAGGCGTCACACCTCTCCCCCCCGCTGTGACGCCTTCGGGCCTTCACTTTTCCGGCCGAGACCGGATTCCGCGGGTCAGATGTCCCCTTCGCTTTCACCCAAGATACCGGCGATCCCGACGTGATCGCGTCGCAAACGGAACGATTGCGCGCACCGGACATTCTGGACTGGTCAAACCCTGAATGATGGAGCGTGACGATGCGTAAGTTTCTTGGATTTACCGTGCTGGCTGCCGCGCTGGCGATCAGCGCGTGCAATACGGTCGAGGGTGTCGGCCGTGACGTCGAATCGGCGGGCGGTGCCGTCGCCGACGC
>NZ_LSKG01000128.1:0-60389 GCF_001557005.1 Sphingomonas sp. CCH15-F11
CCCGACATCGGCGCCCGCGCAGAACGCCCGCCCCTCCCCCCGGATCAGCACCGCGCGCGCCCCGTCGAGCCCGGCGAGCGCATCGCGGATCTGGTCGAACATCGCCGTCGGCGCGGCATTCAGGCGATCCGGACGATTGAGCGAGATGACCAGCACATCGCCATCGCGTTCGACCCGGATCATCGCTTCGCTCATCACCCTGCCTCCAATTGATCGTTCCCCGCCCCCTATGCCATACTGCATCTTCGAAACAATGTCGGATGGAGAAGATCATGGCCACCGCGATCAAGTCGCCCGCGACGATGAGCGATGCGGAGCGCGATGCGCGCCAGCAGCTCGCGGCCTGTTACCGCATTTTCGACATGCTCGGCTGGTCAGAGATGATCTATAACCACATCACGCTGAAGGTGCCGGGCGAGGACGGCGCGTTCCTGATCAATCCCTTTGGCCTGCACTTCAGCGAGGTAAAGGCGTCGAACCTCGTCAAGATCGACATCGACGGCAACAAGCTCGACCTGAACCCGCACCCGGTCAACCTCGCCGGCTTCACCCAGCATGCGCTGTTCCACCGCCACCTGCCCGACGCGCATTGCATCATGCACACCCATACCACCGCCGGCATGGCGGTGAGCGCGGTCGAAGGCGGCCTGCGCCCGACCAACTTCTATGCCTGCAACTTCGTTGGCCAGATCGCATACCATGATTTCGAGGGGGTGACGGTGCGCGCCGAGGAGGGCGAAAGGCTGATCGAACATCTGGGCGACAAGCGCGTGATGCTGCTGCGCAACCACGGCATTCTGGTGATGGGGCGCACACTGCCCGAAGCCTTTATCAAGCACTGGTCGCTACAGCGCGCGTGCGAGATCCAGGTCGCGACCGCGTCGATGGGCACGCCGATCGAGGTTCCCGCCGACGTCGTGGCCATCCATCAGCGCGACCTGCACAAGGTGCAGATCCCCGGCGGCGCGGGCGCGGCGGATTTCGCCGCGATGGTGCGATTGGTCGACCGCATCGACCGCAGCTGGCGCGACTGATCGGGCGCGGGTTCCTCGCGGTCCGATCCTGCGCTATCCGGAACCGCGATGACCCGTTTCACCGTCAACAACCAGCCGGTCGAATACCGGCTCGATCCCGCGACGCCGCTGCTTTGGGCACTGCGCGACGCGTCCAACCTGACCGGAACCAAATATGGCTGCGGCACCGGCGATTGCGGGGCGTGCACCGTGGATATCGACGGCCAGGCGGTGCGATCGTGCCAGGTGACGATCGCGGCGATCGAGGGGACGTTCGTCACCACGATCGAGGGCCTGTCGCGCGAACGCGACCACCCGGTCCAGCAGGCGATGATCGCGGCCAACGTGTCGCAATGCGGCTATTGCCTGCCCGGCATCGTCATGGCGGCGGCGGTCCTGCTGAGGCGCAATCGCGACCCGTCCGAAGCCGACATCGTCGACGCGCTCGGCAACCTGTGCCGGTGCGGCATCTATCCACGCCTGGTCGACGCGGTCCAGATGGCGGCCCGGATCGCGCGGGGCGACGAGACTATCCCGGTGCCGGCCCAGCCGGGCATCGACCCGCGCGAAGCTGCGCGCAGCGTACCGGCCCTGCGGCCTTGAGCTTTCCTTTCTGATTGCTGTCAACGTAATTCAGAAACGGGTCATCGCAGCGTGGGTAGACGACAGGCATGTGGCGATCGTGCCACGGAGACGTGACGATGCGAAATATCCTCTTGAGCCTGTTGATCGGCGCCACCGCGCTGACCCCCATCGCTGCCACTGCCCAGGATCGTGACGGTCGTGGCGGGCGTGGCGTTCGCCCCGAACGTGCCGAGCGCGTCGACCGCGGGGGGGCGCCCCGCGCCGCCGAACGCCGCGAAGCGGGCGAGGAACGTCCGGCTTTTCGTCAGCAGCGAAACGAAGCGAGAGCCGAGCGCCGCGAATTTCGTCAGGAGCGCCGGGAATTCGGCGAGGATCGGCGCGCCTTTCGTCAGGATCGTGCCGACGATCGCCGCGACTTCGCCCGCGAACGTCAGGATGACCGGCGCGATTTCCGCCGGGGAGAGGTGACGCGCGAAGCATTCCGCGCGGATCGCCAGGACGATCGTCGCGACTTCCGTAACGAGCGGCGCGACGATCGCCGCGACTTTGCCGGCGAGCGGCGCGAGTTTCGCAACGACCGTCGCGAATTCCGCGATTTCCGCAATGACCGGCGCGACGTTCGCGATGATCGTCGCGATTTCCGCGACAACCGCCGCGATTTCCGGGATGACCGACGCGATTTCCGTAACGATCGTCGCGACTGGAACGGCCGCCGCTTCGGCGACTGGCGCGACGACCAGCGGTATCGGCGCGGTTGGGATGACCGGCGCGACTGGAATCGCGGCTGGCGCGGCGACAATCGGTACAACTGGCGCGACTGGCGCGGCCGCAATCGGAACCTCTATCGCCTGCCGCGCTATTACGCGCCGAACGGCTGGAATTACGGCTATCGCCGCTTTTCCATCGGCCTGACGCTCGGCTCGCTGCTGTTCGCTCCGCAATACTGGATCGACGATCCGTTCTACTATCGCCTGCCGCCGGCCTTTGGTCCGTACCGTTGGGTGCGCTATTACAATGACGCGTTGCTGATCGACATCCGGTCGGGTCGCGTCGTCGATGTCGAGTACGATATCTTCTGGTGACGATCGCCGGATGGCGAAGCGCGGAGGCCCGGCGGCGACGTCGGGCCTCTTGCGTTTCGGGGGCGGCTTTGTGCAGGGTCGGCGACGATGTTCTGGTCCCGCCGCCGCAAAGCCCCTGCCCGTCCCGGCCCACCGTCGCCGGCGCGCCGTGACATCGGCGTGCAGGTTGCGGCGCGACTGGCCGCGACCCCGGGCATGCGCCGCGTGCCTGTCGACGGCGCACAGATGTTCACCCACCCCGACTATCTGTCGCCGGCGCAATGCCGGCTGTTGATCGACCTGATCGACGCGGGCCGCCGCAAATCGACGCTGTTGTCGACCAGCAACGACCCCTATTTCCGGACGAGCGACAGCTGCGACCTCGATCGCTGGTCGCCCGACGTCCAGCCGATCGACGAGGCGATCGCCGACCTGCTCGGCATGGAACCGCGGCAGGGCGAGACGATCCAGGGCCAGCGATATGCGCCCGGCCAGCAGTTCCGCGCCCACCACGACTATTTCAACGAGAACGAGCCCTATTGGGAAACGATGAAGCCGTTCGGGGGCCAGCGCACCTGGACGGCGATGGTCTATCTGAATGACGTGTCAGATGGGGGATCGACCTGGTTCCCGCGGTTAGGCGTGCGTTTCAAGCCCGAACGCGGCCTGCTCGTCGCCTGGAACAACATGGGCGAAGACGGCAGCCCCAACGAAGCGACGCTCCACGAAGGGGTCGCGGTCACGCGCGGGGTCAAATACATCGTCACCAAATGGTTTCGCGAGGGCAGCTGGATCAAATGATCCCCGTGCTGGACCGCGCCCGCGCGATCGCCTAGCCCCGGTGGCAGCCATGTCAGCGATCCTCAACATCCGGCAATCGATCCTCGGCCAGCCCTGGCAGTGGCGCGGCCTGGCGAACGACACGGGCGGCGCGGATTACACGCCCGACGATCTGGTCACCCAGCTGTTGCTGGCGCGTGGCTGTGCGCGCGAGGATCTCGATCGCCATCGTGCGCCCAGCATTCGCGCATTCATGCCCGACCCGTCGATCTTCCGCGACATGGACCGCGCGGCCGAACGGATCGCGGACGCCGTCGCCGCGAACGAAAACGTCGTGATCTTTGGCGATTACGACGTCGACGGCGCGACATCGGCGGCGCTGCTGATCCGCCTGTTACGCGACCTGGGGCTGGCGGCGCGCGCCTATATCCCCGACCGGCTGATGGAGGGCTATGGCCCCTCGGGCGAGGCGCTGGTGCGGTTGAAGCGCGAGGGCGCGGACCTGATCGTCACGGTCGATTGCGGCGCACAGGCGTTCGAGGCGCTGGAGATGGCGCGCGACGCCGGAGTCGACGTGATCGTCGTCGATCATCACAAATGCGCAGCCGCGCTGCCCGTCGCGCATGCGGTGGTCAACCCGAACCGGCTGGATGAGGCGGAAGGCGCCGAACACGGCCACCTCGCCGCGGTCGGCGTCGCCTTCCTGCTCGGCGCGGCATTGCTGCGGGTGCTGCGCACGCGCGGCTGGTTCGCTGGCGGCCGGGCCGAGCCCCGCCTGCTCGACCTGCTCGACCTGGTGGCGCTCGGCACGGTGGCCGACGTCGCGTCGCTGCGCGGGCTCAACCGCGCCTTTGTCGCACAGGGGCTGAAGGTCATGGCCGCCCGGCGCAATATCGGGATGAACGCGCTGATCGAAGCTTCCCGCTTGACGCGCGCACCGAGCTGCAGCGACCTGGGCTTCGCGCTGGGCCCGCGGATCAACGCCGGCGGGCGCGTCGGCCGCGCCGACCTGGGCGTACGCTTGCTGACCACCGACGATCCCGACGAGGCACGACGAATCGCCGCCGAGCTCGACCAGCTCAATCAGGAGCGCCGGACGATCGAGGGCGAGGTGCAGGCGACCGCCGAGACGCTGGCGGGCGGAACGGCGCATGCGGTCGCGGTCGTCGCGGCGCCGGGATGGCATGCCGGCGTAATCGGCATCGTCGCGGGGCGGCTGAAGGAAAAGCTGGGTCGGCCGGCCATCGTCATCGCGATCGACGAACAGGGCATCGGCAAGGGGTCCGGACGGTCCGTCGCGGGGGTCGACCTGGGTGCGGCGATTCTGGCGGCGAAGGAAGCCGGTCTGCTGATCGCCGGCGGCGGCCACGCGATGGCGGCCGGGCTGACCATCGCTGCCGACCAGGTCGATGCGCTCACCGCGTTCCTCGACGCGCGCCTGGGCGACGCGGTTGCGCGCGCCGGGATCGGGCGCGCGCTGCTGGTCGACGCCGTGCTTGCGCCGCGCGCGGTCAACCCGGTGCTGGTCGATGCGCTGGAACAGGGTGGGCCCTATGGCATGGGCTGGCCCGCACCGCGCGTCGCCGCCGGCCCGGTGCGCGTGGTGAAGGCGGATGTGGTCGGCACCGGCCATGTCCGCGCCATCCTGTCGGGTGACGACGGCGCGACGCTCAAGGCGGTGGCGTTTCGCAGCGCCGTCACGCTGCTCGGCCAGGCGCTCCTGGCCGCCCCGCCCCATCGCCGGCTTTGGGTGGCGGGACGTGCGCGGCGCGACGATTGGGGCGCGCGCCCCGCCGCCGAACTGCATCTCGACGATGCGGCATGGGCGGAGTAGGCGGTCGAAAAGGATCGCTTGACCGCCGCGGATCATTTTTATAGGTGCGCCCGACCAGCCAAGGCATGGCCCCTTCGTCTAGCGGTCTAGGACGTCGCCCTTTCACGGCGAAAACACGGGTTCGAGTCCCGTAGGGGTCACCATCGTCAAGCTGAGAGTATCGGAACTGCGCCGTTCCGCATGATGTGGTGAAAACGGCTCCCAAGGTTTATCCTATGGACCATAGGCGCCCATCCCGAGCAAATCCCCGCTTGTTGCCGCCGGGCGAGCGTTCAGCCGGATCGATCAGACCAGCGCCGCCTGGCTGCTGACGCTGGCCTAGGCTTTGACCCGCGTCATCTGCGCGCGCACCGCACCGGGAGCAGCACCGCCTAGGCTGGGTTGCGCCGCTGCCGCCGGCCATAAAACACGACGCCGGCGATCTGCAGCCGGACCAGCCCAACGAGCGGGTCGACCGCTTGTTTGGCTTGACCCGTTGCTCCCGGCCATAGCACGTTCGATCGGCGCAAATCGCGTTGACGTGAGCAACCAGGAATAAGATGCGGGCAGTCTACCTCGTCGATGACGACGATATCATTCGGAATCTGCTGCGGGATGTCCTTTCGGGCATTCCGGACCTGCTGCTGTTCCCCTTCCGCGCCGGGAATGATTTCATCGCCGCCCTTCCCGATCTGGCAGGCGGCGTGCTCATGTTGGACATGAAGATGCCCGGCATGAGCGGCCTTGATGTCCTTGAGGCGATTCACCGTCAGGAAGGTCGTTTCACCACCATCCTGATGACAAGTCGGCCGGCTGTCGCCGATGTCGTAAAGTGCATCAAGATGGGCGCTTACGACTTTCTCGAAAAGCCGATCGATCCGGACGCCCTGGTCGACTGCATTGAATCGGCACTTGAGTCGCTCTGGGAAACGCGCGCGAAACTCGCAGCCAGGGCGGAGGCAATGAAACGGATCAACCGTCTGACCGATCGCGAACTGGGAATACTCGACCTTATGGTTGACGGGTTGCCCAACAAGGTGATCGCCGACCGCCTGTCGCTCAGCACGCGTACGGTGGAGGTTCACCGCGCCAGTCTGATGGCGAAAATCGGCGCGGAATCTTTGTCCGCCGCGGTTCGCATGGCGGTTCTTGCCAACCCGTATATTCTGCAGGAATTGCCTTAACCGCAGTTTGCGGAAACTACGTACGCCCCCCAAAACGCTCTGGTTACGGCCATCGCCCTACGCTTCCCGACACAGTTTCCGGGATAGGGATGAGGTAGACATGAGCATCAAGGGCAAGGGCCAGGTCGGGGGTGCCGTCATACTGGGCGCAATGGCCGTGTCCGTCATTTTCACCAGTGTACAGATCGACAAGATCCGCTTCGGCGGCGACATGGATCGGCGCAACCAGCAGGTCAGTGACCTGACCGCGGATATTCTTCCGCCGCCCGAATATGTGATCGAACCCTATCTCGAGGCGACGCTGCTGGTCGCGAACCCGTCGACGCTTCCCGACCGGCAAAAGCGCCTGGCCGAACTCGAGCAGCAGTTCAATGATCGCTATGCCTACTGGAAATCATCGGACCTCCCGCCTGCACTGAAAGAGCAGATCCTGAATCGATCGGGTGCGAAGGCAATAGAATTCTGGACCGAACTGAATCAGCGGCTTCTGCCCGCCGTCGCCGGCGGCAATATGGACCGAGCACAGGCCAGCTATGCGCGTCTCACCGACGACTATGCCAGCCATCGTGCGGAGATCGACAAGCTGGTGGTCGCGGCTGGCGAGGCCCAAACTCGCCTGAGCGAGGATAGCCACGCGACCCTCGGTTCGACGATCCTGTGGCTCAGCGTGCTCGGCGTCCTGATCGTCGCCATGCTGGTCGGTGGAATCTTTTATCTGATCCGCAATGCGCTGAACCCGCTATCGGCAACCGCCGACGCCATGCGCCGAATGGCAGAGGGCGATTTCGACGTCGCGGTCGAAGGAAACGGCCGCAAGGATGAAATCGGCACAATGGTCCAGGCTATCGAAGTGTTTCGGGCAGCGTCGAAGGCGCAGGCCGAGGCCGAAAGCAAGCAGCGTCAGGTCGTGGAAGACCTCGCTGCCGGTCTGCGCCAGGTCGCCGATGGCAACATGACCCATCGCATCGATCACCCATTTGCAAGTGAATATGAAACCTTGCGCACGAGCTTCAATCAGACGGTGGAAGGACTTGCGACCATTCTCGCGCGCGTGTCAGGCTCGGCATCCAGCGTCCACACTGGCGCTTCCGAAATCCGCGCCGCGTCCGATGATCTGGCACTCAGGACCGAACAGCAGGCGGCAAGCCTTGAGGAAACCGCGGCGGCCATGAACCAGGTTACCCGCATGGTTCAGGAAACCGCGCGCAGTGCCGCGGAGGTCAACGGCTCGATTGCCCAGGCGCACCGCGAAGCGACCGAGGGTGGGCAGGTTGTGCGGCGCGCAGTCAGCGCGATGGGCGCGATCGAGAAATCGTCTCAGGAAATCAGCCAGATCATCAACGTGATCGACGGTATCGCCTTCCAGACGAACCTTCTCGCGCTCAATGCCGGGGTGGAAGCCGCCCGCGCCGGTGATGCCGGAAAGGGGTTCGCGGTGGTCGCGAACGAAGTACGCGCGCTTGCCCAGCGCTCCGCCGACGCCGCCAAGGACATCAAGGGCCTGATCATGACCAGCAGCGAGCAGGTCAGCGACGGCGTGACGCTCGTCGGCGAAACCGGCTCGCTTCTCGACCGCATCGTCGAACGCGTCGGCGCGATCAGCGCGCTGATCACCGCGATCGCCGAATCCGCCGAAGTCCAGTCGGCCAACCTGCAACAGGTAAATGGCGCAGTGGGCGAGATGGACAAGATGACACAGCAGAACGCCGCGATGGTCGAAGAATCGACCGCCGCCGCACGCAGCCTGGCCGGGGAAGCCGACGAACTGTCCAGCCTCGTCGCCCGCTTCCGCACGGGCAGTGTCGAGGAAATGCCGGTAGCGATGCCGGCCCCGGTCCGCCGTAGCCGCACGCCGCGCCGCGCGCCGGTCGTGCAGGGCAACCTCGCGATGAAGCCCGTGGATGACGAGGACTGGTCGGAATTCTGATCGGTCGCCGGGGGCAAGGAACAGGATCATGCACATCATTGCGCTACCCGCGCGGTGCGACGCGACGGCGGTCGACGCAGTTCTTCCCGAGCTGATCGCCGCACTCGCATCCGGCCCGACCACGATCGACGGCAGCCATGTCGTGCAGATCGGACAGGCTGGCCTGCAGCTGCTCGTCAGCGCGCGGAAAAGCGCGGATGCTGGCAACCGGGCCTTGTCGATCATCGCGTCGGATCCGCTGCGGGACATTGCGTCCGTTACCGGCCTCGACACGCTTCTTTTCGGGGCGGCGGCATGACGAGCGACGAAATCCAGGCAATCTTCTTCCTTGAATGCGAAGAAGCGCTGGCGGCTGCCGAAACCGCGCTCGATGCCTGCCGTGCCGGCAGCTACGATGCCGATACGATCAACGCGATTTTCCGAGCGGTACATTCGATCAAGGGGGGCGCGGGGGCATTCGGGTTCACGGCGCTTCAGCACTATACGCACGGGTTCGAAACACTGCTTTCGGACGTGCGCGACGAAACCGTCACCCTCGGACCGGAACTGGTCGACCTGATGCTGCGCGCGCTCGACGTGCTGAACGATCATGTTGCTTCGGCACGCGGCAATGACGGACCGCCCGATGATGCAGCATTGCTGAAGCGACTGGCTGCGGCCCAAAGCGGTTCAGCTCCTGAACACCCCACAGAAGGGGTAACGCACGCCGCTTCGACACCCGTTCCCGCCGTGGGCGATGTCGCCGATCTCGACTTCGACCTTGACGCCATGCTCGGCGACATCGCTGCGGAAGTCGCGCCGGAACACGGCGGCCGTTCGGCACATATCCGACCACTTGATGCCGCGATGCAGAATGGCGGGGAGCCGGTTCTGCTGCTGCGCGAGCTCGTTCGCTTGGGTGCGATCTGTACCGCGGTAGACTGCGCCGCCGTACCCGCGCTCGAACAGTTCCGCAGTGCCGCTGCCTGCCTCGCCTGGACATACAGCCTGCCGGACACGGTATCCGACGATGCCGTGATGGAGATATTCGACTTTTTCGGCGACGATTTCGTCATCACCATCGCTAGCGGTGAAGCGCAGCGACATGCGGAGAAATCCTCCGAATCGACCGTGTCGATGGCGGCGTCATTGGCCGCGACCGGCGCTGCCATCGCCGGACCAGAAGTTGCAGTCCCGGCGGTCGCCACGACGCCGTCCGTTCCGGAAACCAAGTCCAGCCCGGTCCCCGCGGCCGCCGCAGCGGCACCGGCGGCAGGCGGCCAGTCGATCCGCATCGACCTGATCAAGCTCGACCGGCTGATCGATGCCGTCGGCGAACTGGTGATCGCGCAGGCCATGATGGCCCAGCGGCTTTCCGGTCACGGACTGGCCGGGATCGAGGAACTGGCGATGCTGGACGGGCTGACCCGCGACATCCAGGAAAACGCAATGGGCATCCGCGCGCAGCCGATCGGATCGGTATTCAGCCGCGTGCCGCGTATGCTGCGCGAACTCGAGGGAACGACCGGCAAGCGCGTGACGCTCGAAGTGAGTGGAGAGGCGACCGAGCTCGACAAGACCGTCATTGAACGGCTCGGCGAACCGCTCACCCACCTCATCCGCAACGCGGTCGATCACGGTATCGAACCCCCGGCGGATCGGGTCGCCGCCGGCAAGTCACCCCAGGGGACGCTGCGCCTGTCCGCTGAACATCGCAGCGGTCGCATTGTCATCCGTGTCAGTGATGACGGAAAAGGCATTGATCGCGAACGCGTGCTGGCAAAGGCGGTCGAGCGCGGGCTGGTTTCTGCGGACGCCACACTGTCGAGCGAAGAAATCGACAACCTTATCTTCGCGCCCGGCTTCTCGACTGCGCAGACCGTATCGAACATCTCCGGCCGCGGCGTCGGAATGGATGTGGTGCGCCAGAACGTGAAGGATCTGGGCGGTCGAATCAGCATCGAATCGACTCCCGGCGCGGGCAGCGTTTTCACGCTCGCTTTGCCGCTCACGCTGGCGATATCCGACGGCATGATTGTCACGGTCGGCGATCAGACGCTGGTCGTGCCGCTTGCGCATGTGGTCGAGAGCCTGCGCCCTGAACCGGGCGACGTAAAACGGCTCGGGACCGATCGCACGATGCTCGACGTGCGCGGTAAGTTCATCCCGATCCTTCCGCTTGACCGGGCGGTAAACGCGAACGGCGCGGTCGCCGATCCGTGCCAGTCGGTGCTGATCGTCGTCGATACCGAGATCGCCGGAAGGGCCGCGCTTCAGGTCGATGCGATCTGCGACCAGCGCCAGTTTGTGATCAAGAGCCTCGACACCCATTACCGCCCGGTCGACGGGGTGGCCGGCGCGACCATATTGGGGGATGGTCGCGTCGCACTCATCGTGGACGTGGACGCGCTCGTGTCGAACGCGGTCACAAGCCCGCTCAGGGCCGCCGCATGAACGCCGCGCTCGCCCTCGACCGGATGCCGGGAATCAGTCCCGACGTCTATCGCACCGCCGATTTCGAAGCTGTGCGCGACATCGTGCACGGCGAGGTCGGCATCGTCCTGCCAAACGGTAAGGCGATGCTGGTCTATTCGCGCCTTGCGCCGCTCGTCCGCAACGCCGGCTGCGGCACCTTTGCCAATTATGTGAAGCGGATCGAAAGCGACCAGACCGAGCGCAAGCGGGCGATCTGCGCGCTTACCACCAACCATACCTTCTTCTTTCGCGAAGGCCATCATTTCGATCACCTGCATGACGATGTCCGACCCGCGTTGCAGCGCAAGCTGTCGGCGGGGCAGCCCGTGCGCATCTGGTCCGCCGGCTGCTCGAGTGGTGAAGAAACCTGGTCGCTCGTCACGACGATGCTGGGGGAGGACCGCGGCGTGGGACACCGCATGGCGGAAAGCGACCTGATCGTCCTGGCAAGCGATATTGCCGACCACGCCCTCATCAGCGCGCGTCAGGCGACCTATTCCGCAGCATCGCTTGAAGCTGTGCCCGCACCCCTGCGCAAGCTGTGGTTTGACGAACGGGACGGCCTTGCCACGGTATCGGCCGCCGCCCGCGCGGTCGTGCGCTTCCGTACGCTCAACCTGCTCGGTCCTTGGCCGATGTCGCGCCTGTTCGACGTCATCTTCTGCCGCAACGTGATGATCTATTTCGATCAACCGACCAAGGAACGGCTCGTCGCCCGCTTCGCCGAACAGCTGCTCCCCGGGGGCACGCTCTACATCGGACACAGCGAACGCGTGACAGGTCCCGCCGCCGCCCTGCTCAGCCCGATTGGGCCCACCATCTATCGAAAGTCCGCACGATGAGCATCCGGGTTTTGATCGTCGATGATTCGCCGACCATGCGCGCGTTGCTGAGCGAGTTGCTGCGCCGCGAAAGCGACATTGAAGTGGTCGGCACCGCAGTGGATGCCGCCGATGCACGCGCCCAGATGCGGTCGCTGAATCCCGACGTGGTGACGCTCGACATCGAAATGCCGGGCATGGGCGGGCTCGACTTCCTGGAAAAGATCATCCGCCTGCGCCCCACGCCGGTCGTGATCGTGTCCGGGCTGACCCGCGACGGGGCCGATGCCACCGCCCGCGCGCTCTCGATCGGGGCGGTCGATTGCTACGCCAAACCGCAGGGCCGCGCCGGGGAATTGTTGACCAGCGACGGGGGGAAGCTTGCCGACCTGATCCGTGCCGCCGCAATGGTGCGCAACGCACCGCGGCAGGCCAAGGCCCCGGCGCCTGTCATGCCGTCGCTTGGCACGGCGCGGGGTGCCGCGCGACTGATCGCGATCGGTGCGTCGACCGGGGGGGTAGAGGCGCTTCAGCAATTGCTTACCCGCTTCCCCGCGGACTGCCCGCCGGTCGCGGTGGTCCAGCACATCAACGGTCATTTTGCCGAAGCGGTCGCGCGGCGGCTTGATGCGCAATGCGCAGCCCGCGTTGTCATCGCGGAGCCCGATGTAACAATGCAGCGCGGACACATCTATCTGGCCGGCGGCAATGAACGCCACCTTCAGGTGCGCAGCGGAAGCCAGCTGTACACCCGTGTCCGCCCCGGCGAAAAAGTGGGCGGCCATCGTCCAAGTGTCGATGTCCTGTTCCACTCGGTCGCCGAAACGCTCGGTGCCGATGCGGTCGGCATCCTGCTGACCGGCATGGGAAGCGACGGGGCACGGGGTCTGCTGGCGATGGCCCGGGCAGGAGCGCAGACCATCGTTCAGGACGAAGCGACCTGCACCGTATTCGGCATGCCCAAGGCGGCAATCGCGCTGGGTGCTGCGGGTGTCGTCGCCCCGATTCACCAGATCGCCGATTATGCACTGGCAAGGGCAGCCTGACATGTTGATGACCGCCACCCAATCCTGCCCGAAAATGGCCCGCCTAACCGTCATGCAGGGTCAGGTACGCGTCAGCGACAGCGCGCGCGTCGAACTCACCACTGTGCTTGGCAGCTGCATCGCCACCTGCCTTTTCGATGCCCAAGCGGGCGTCGGCGGCATGAATCATTTCCTGCTTGGCGAGCCCAAGGCTTCGCAGGCTTCGGCGGCGGTCGACGAACATTACGGCGTCTATCTGATGGAAGTGCTGATCAACGAAATGCTCGCCTATGGTGCGACACGTTCGAGACTGCGCGCCCGGATCTATGGCGGCGCCAACATGCACAGCGGCATGGCGCGGATCGGCACCGCGAATGCACAGTTCGCCAAAGTGTTTCTGGAACGCGAACGCATCGCGCTCGTCCATGCCGACCTTGGCGGAGTGCGTGCGCGCCGCGTCGATTTTCGCCCTGCATCGGGCCAAAGCCGCTGCCGGGTCGTCGCCGAAGCCGTTGCCCCCGCCCACCTTCCCATGCCGCGCCACGACGTATCGAGCGGCGACGTCGAACTCTTTTGATCAAGCGAGACCAGACATGACCATGACCTGCACCCGCATCCTTACCGTCGATGACAGCGCCAGCATGCGCGCGCTGCTGAAACACGCGCTGACGGCGGAGGGATTTGATGTCGATCAGGCCGTCGACGGCATCGATGCGCTGAGCCGGCTTTCGGTGGCTGATTACGATGTGGTTATCACCGACATCAACATGCCCAATCTCGACGGATTCGGCCTGATCGAGCGGGTGCGCGGCCAGGGTCTGCATCAGGGCCGACCGATCCTCGTGCTCACAACTGAAAGCTCCGACGAGAAGAAGGCGCGCGCGCGCGCTGCCGGGGCGACTGGCTGGATCGTCAAACCCTTCGATGCCGCCAAGCTGGCGACCGCCGTTCGCAGAGTCGCCCACTGATCATCTTTGCGCAGGGAGAAGGAAATGACCCGTCAGCTCATCACGTTCGAAGTCGAACAACAGGTGTTCGGCATCGACATCATGGCCATCCGCGAAATCCGTGCGTGGACGCCGACCACGCGCCTGCCGCATGTGCCGCATTTCGTCGTTGGCGTCGTCAATCTGCGCGGCACGGTGTTGCCGGTGTTCGACCTCGCGGCACGGCTGGGTTGGCATCCGTCGGAACCGACCAGCCGGCACGTCATCATCGTGACCCAGGTGGAAGGCCAGTTTCGCGGACTGATCGTGGACTCGGTCAGCGACATCGTCACCATTGGCCCAGACGCGCTGCAGCCGCCACCTGCCACCACCAACGACAGCGTCGTGCCGTTCCTCGAAGGCCTCGCCGCGATCGAGGACAGGATGGTGATGGTGCTCGACCTGCGCGAACTCACGCAGGGTCAAGACATCGCCGAGGCCGCGTAGCCAGAAACAGTAACGATCACCATTCGGGATACATCACATGACCGCCAAGAAAGTACTTATCGTCGACGATTCAATGACCATGCGCGCGCTGTTCACGAACGCGCTTGAGCGCAGCAAGGATCTGGTGGTGGTCGGTGCAGCGAACGGAGCCGACGAAGCGCGAGATATGATTGCCGAACTGCGCCCGGACGTGCTGACCCTGGATGTGGAAATGCCCGGCATGACCGGCATCGAGTTTCTGGAAGAATTGATGACCTCGCGGCCCGTACCGGTCGTGATGCTCTCCACCCTTACGCAAAAAGGCGCTGACGTTTCGTTGCGTGCGATCGAACTCGGCGCGGTCGACTGCTTTCCCAAACCGGCGCGCGCCACGCCCGACGAGTTTGAAAAGATCGTGGGCAAGCTGTGCAAGACCGTGCTGACCGCGGCCAGCACAAATCTTGCTGCACGCCGCGCGCAGAAAGCCGCCCGGCCTGCCGCCGGCCCGGGCACATATCACTGGGACGGGTCGCTCGTCGCGATCGTCGGCGGCATGGGCGGCATCGAGGCTGCGTCCGAAATGCTCGCCGGCTTCCCTGCGAACTGCCCGCCGACCATCCTGATGCTCGCGATCGACGAAGGCTTCGGCGTGCCCTTTGCTGCCAAGCTGTCCAGATCGATCGCGCCAAAGGTGAAGCTGGCGGCGGATCACGAACCGCTCGAACAGGGCACCGTTTACATCGCGGTCGATCCCACACGGCATGTTGTGATCGATCGCTGGCCGGGTGGCACAATGCGCCTGGTTGATCGCGAACCGGTAAATGGCTGTCGTCCCTCTGCAGACCTGCTGCTAGGTTCGATCGCAAAGACCGCGGCAGGCAAATGCCAAGCCGTGATCCTGTCGGGTGGTGGCAGTGATGGTCGCGCCGGAATGGCCGCGGTTCATGGATCGGGCGCGAGATGCTTCGGTCAGTCAGTCGAAACCGCGCTCGTCGCCGACGCCATCATCGCAGCGTCCAGCGCCTGCCCCCTCATCAGTGTCGCGCCAGCAGATCTGGCGGCTGCGCTCACCCAGGCGTCTGTGGTGCAAAATGCAGCATGACCTTTCCCGCCTGCGCCGCGAGTGGGATCGCCTCATCGCTTCCGAACTGCGTGCGCTGAGTGCGCAGATCGATGCGTTGGGCGCAATTCTGTGCGACGATTTAGCGGTCGTCTCGGCGCATGGTGAAACGCTGCAGCAGATCGACCGCATCGCCCAGGAACAACGCTGCCTCGCCGATCTCGTCGACGCGACGTGCCGCAACCATGCCGTCAGCGGGTTGACCCTCGACAATCTCGCGGCCCGCCTCGCCCGCGCCGCCGTTGCGTCCGATGTCGGCTGCGCCGTCCCCGCCGCACAAGAGGTTCGACCATGACCGGGCAGCCGTTGAACGTCCTGATTGTGGACGATTGCGAAATCGTTCGTAATCTTCTCGCGAGCCTTCTCCCCTCCCCGATATTTCGACCCTGGTTTGCGGAGAACGGACGACAGGCGCTGGCTTGGCTCGAACTTCAAGAATTCGACATAATGTCTACCGATTACAACATGCCGACCATGGACGGCCTTGAACTGGTTGCGATGGTGCGCGGTAATTCACGCCATGACGGGATGCCAATTCTGATGATATCGAGCGAGCAGAACCGTGCGATTCACGATCAGGCGATCGCGTATCGCAATGTGCACTGGTTGCCCAAGCACGCGGCGATGCTCAGTTACCAGCAGGCGCTGATCGCCAGTATCGACAGCGCAGCGAGTGAACGGCCAAATCGAAACTGCGCGGCGGCGTGAGCCCTCGCTCCCCTATCCTCCGCTGCCCAAACTTTCCAGGATATGCTTGCCTGAATGTGCCGGAATGTCGAACTGGGATGGTGCCGCCTTCTCGGACAGGTCGGCGGCTCCACGCCTGGACGACGAAACGAACGATGATCGAGACGCCCTGCCCTACGAAGTCGCGCCTTCTCGCGTTATCGAGCGTCAGCGCGCGGGATAGCGGTCGGCGTCGGCCTCGAAGGCAATGCGGCGTGTGACGCGATCGATTCCCGCCCGGATGTCGCCGGCGCGCGGATCGATGTCGGCGGCGCGCTGATACGCGCGCAGCGCATCATCCAGCGCCCCCGCCGCTTCGGCACAGAGCGCAAGATTGAACGCGATCGACGGATGGCCTGGCAGCTCGGCATCGATGCCGCGCCATGCCGCACAGGCAGCGTAAGGGTCGCGTTCGGAAACGAGCACCGCGGCGCGAAAACGCTGGCCGATCTCTTTCGGCATCTTCGACCGGCCTTCGCGATACCGGATGCTTTCGCGCACCGCATAGGGCGCGATGTCGTGGCGAAAAGCGGCGGCATGGCTGGCGATCTGCGCGCCGATCATGTCCTCGACCGTCCGCTCGGGTCGTTCGCCCGGACACCAGCTCAGCTCGGCCCGCTCGGGACGTGCGGTACGGTAGACGACGACATCGTCGGACACCCGCGTCAACCGCAGCGTGACGTCGACCGCGACGATTCGCTGACGGCACAGCGTGTCGACATCCGCCTCCTTCAGGCATTTGCCCTCCCGCGTGCCGCCCTCGCGCTCGACGCACTTGCGCACCTTGCGCTTGACCTCGTTCTCCTCGACATCGGTGGCGACGGTGCCGGTGATCACGCCATCCGCGCTGGGCGCCTCGCCGCCGCGATACCTGCTCGCGCCCGAGATGACGGTGAAATAGCGGGTGCCGTCGATATCGGCGCGGTCCAGTGCCTCCTCAATCGCAAAGGCGAGCTGCGCGCCGTCCGCACCCGCGACCCGGTCGACCGCCATTCGGGTGAGGAAACTCGCGTCGCGATTGGGCGCGGGATAGCGCGCGAGGAAGTCGGCGGTCTCCGCCTGCGCGCCGGGGGCCATGGCGAGCGCCGCGATGGCGCCGCCAAGCACGACCATGCGCCGCCGCCGCAGATCCCGCCGTCCCGCATACGCCCCGCGTGCACGCGCCATGTCGATTCCCCCCGGAATGTCGTTTCGTACCGATGATGATAGCCGATCCGGCGAGCGGGAAAAGACTGTCGCGCCGGGCGACCGGGTGACGCCATATTGTCACCACGTCGGGCTAGCGTCGCGCCGTTAGCCACCGGAGACCCCCATGCCCTTCATCGAAACCCGCGACGAGACCGAGCTGTACGTCAAGATGTGGGGCGATGGCCCGCCCGTCGTGCTGGTTCATGGCTGGCCGCTCAATGCCGACAGCTGGGACGCGCAGGCGCTCGGCCTGGCGGAGGCGGGCTACACCGTCATCGCCTATGACCGGCGCGGGTTCGGCCGCTCCGAACAGCCGTGGCACGGCTATGACTATGACACCTTCGCCGACGACCTGGCCGACGTGCTCGACGCGGTCGATGTCGAGGATGCCGCGATCATCGGCTTTTCGATGGGGGGCGGCGAAATCGCCCGCTACATGAGCCGGCATGAGGGTGCACGGGTCGTCAAGGCCGGACTGATCGGCGCGGTCACCCCCTTCCTCCTTCAGACCGACGATCATCCCAATGGTGCGCCGCAATCGGTGTTCGACGGCATGATGGCGGGCGTGCGCGCCGATCGTGCCGAATTCATGCAGGGTTTTCTGAAGGGCTTTTTCGGGCTGGAGACCAACCCTGAGGCGTTGAGCGACAGCGCGGTGCATCATCACTGGAACATGGCGATGATGGCGGGCCTTCACCCGACGCTGCAATGCATCGCGGCGTTCGGCACCACCGACTTTCGCGCGGACATGGCGGCGTTCACCGTACCGACGCTGATCGTTCATGGTACCGCCGACAGCATCGTGCCGATCGACATCACCGCGCGCGTCGCCGCGACGATGATTACCGATGCGACGCTGATCGAATATGACGGCGCGCCGCACGGGCTGGCGGCGACGCATGCCGACCGCCTGACCGAGGACCTGATCGAGTTCCTCGACGGCTGAGGACGAAGCGTCGCCCTGGCGCAGGCCGGGGCGACGCCCTTTTTCAGAACAGGGCGCGCGGGGTATCCTCGTTCATCATTGCCTGACGGACCAGCGGGATCGGCGGGCCGCCATAGCTGAGGAAGCGGTCGTGGAAGCCCTTCCACGCCTCGCGCCCGCCATTCTTCGCGGTCCAGTCGGCGCGCAGCTTGCGGATCATCAGCTTGCCGAGCGTGTAGTTGAGATAGGCGGGATCATAGGTGCCACGCGCGGCCTGTTGCCGCGCGTTACCTTCGTCCTGGAAACATTCGTCGCGAAACATCGCCTGCGACTGCGCCTGCGTCATGCCGCGCGCGTGCAGCCCGATCGCGGACAGGAACCGGCAGTTGCGCAGCAGCGCGTTGGACAGCTGGCCGATATGCGTCTCGGGCGTGCCGCGCAGCCCGGCCTCCCACATCATCTCCTCGGTATAATGCGCCCAGCCCTCGGCAAAGGCGTAGCCGACGAACAGCCGGCCAAAGAGCGATTCCGAACGGTTGGCGTGGAGGAATTGCAGGAAGTGACCGGGAAACACTTCGTGCACCGTGGTGAACAGCAGGTCGGGCTCGCCGGGAATATAGGCCGCCTGCACCGCCGGCGACCAAGACGGATCGGGCGGCGAGATGTAGTAGATCGACGGAATATTCTTCTCGAAGGGTCCGGGCGGGTCGATATAGGCCGAGTTCTGCCGGTTATAGGGCGGACTTTCGCGGACCAGCGCTTCCTCGGTGCCGGGAATGGTCACCAGGTCCTTTTCGATCAGGAAGGCGCGCAGTTCGGGGATCTGGCGACGGGCCGCGGCGACCGGCCCGCCCTCGGGCTTGATCGCGTTGATCTCGCCCATGCATTGCGCGATTGATTTGCCCGGCGCGAGCTTGGCGCATTCGGCGCGCAGCATCGCCTGGTTGCGGGCCAGGTCGGCGCGACCGACGCGTTCCAGCGCGTCGAGCGAGATGTCGACGGCTTCGGTCGCCTTCAGCATGCGCGCGAAGCGTTCGGGCCCGAGCGCGAAATCAGTGGTCGCGTCGGCCTTGCTGGCCTCGAGCCAGTCGCCCAGCCCGCGCGTCGCCTTCGCCGCGGCCATGGCGGCGGCGTCGAACTCGCGCTGCAGCGTCGGGTCCTTGACCTCGGCAAAGGCCGCCTTGGCATCGCCGGTATAATAATCGGCAAAACCGCGGAAACCGGCCACCCCATAGTCGACAAAGCTGACCGGCAACGGAAGCTTCAGGTTCGCCTTGATCTGCTCCACCGCGCCGGGCACGCCCTTGAGGAAACGGGTGAGCGCCTGCAGCCGCGTCGCCGGATCGGCATAGTTGCGCGCGACATAGACGTTGGGATCGAGCCCGCCGATGTAGAAGGCGGGGTTGCGATGCGGCTGATCTGCATCCTCCAGCCAGAACAGCTGGCCTTCCGCCACCTTGGCCAGGTAATCGCGCTCGAAACGCTGCTGGGGGGTCAGATCGCGAAACCGGCCGGCCTCGCGGATCGTCACCTTCAGGAAGTCCGCGCGCGCCTTCAGTCCGGCATCGCTCCAGTCGGGCAGCTTGCCGTCGAAATCGTGGCGGCCCTGATAGACCGCGAACGCCGGGTCGAGCGTGAACCAGCGCTCGATCGTCCGGTCGACAAACGCCTGCCAGTCGGCCGAGCCGGGTGCGATCACCGCAGTCGCCTGCCCGTCATTGCCGTCGCCGCCGGGCGAGCAGCCGAACAGGGCCAGCGCCGCTGCCGAAACCACCGCTGCGCGCAGATATTTCCGCATCCAATCCTCCGATTCGTTGCCAACATGCTGACAGGTCGGGGGATGAAGGGCCAGCACGGACAAGCCACGCTTGTTCGCGGCCCCAGCAAAGCGTGGTTGCCGCCGCCCCCGCGATACCGGTAGAGCGCGGGCGAGATGGTTGCTGTCGCCCACCCCTTTCGCGTCCACAACTTCCGCGCCTACTGGGTGGCGCGGCTGGCCACGACCCTGGCGCAGGTCGCGATGGTCGTCGTGATCGGATGGCAGGTCTACGATATCGCGCGCCGCACCATGGGGATCCGCGATGCCGCGATTCAGTTAGGCCTGATCGGGGTCGCTCAATTCCTGCCGCTGCTCGTCCTGTCGCTATGGGCCGGATGGGTCGCCGACCGGGTCGATCGCCGCTGGGTGGCGCGGGGTGCGGTGGCGCTGGAGGCCGGATGCGCGCTCACCCTTGCCTGGCTGACCTGGTCGGGCACGATCACGCTCGGCGCGCTGTTCACCGTCGCCGCCCTGCTGGGCGTGGCGCGTGCCTTTGCCGGGCCGGCGCTGCAGGCGCTGTCGCCCAACCTGGTCGCGCCGGCAGTGCTGCCCACCGCGATCGCGCTCAGTTCGATCGCGTGGCAGTCGGGTTCGGTGATCGGTCCCGCGATGGGCGGTTATCTCTATGCCGCCGCGCCCTGGCTGCCTTACGCGATTTCGGGCGGGCTTTTCATGCTGGCCCTCGTCATGCTGATGCTGATTTCCGCCGTCCCGCGCGCGGCGATCCGGGGCACGACCAATCCTTGGGCGCAGATGGTCGACGGGCTGCACTATGTGCGCCGCAACCGGCTGGTCTTCGGTGCCATCTCGCTCGATCTGTTCGCGGTGTTGCTGGGCGGCGCGACCGCGATGCTCCCGGTTTATGCCCGCGACATCCTGATGGTCGGGGCCGATGGGCTGGGCCATCTGCGCGCCGCCCCGGCGGCGGGCGCAGTCGCGATCGCGCTCGTCTTTTCGTGGCGGCCGCTGCGTCGGGATGTCGGGCGCAAGATGCTGCTGGCGGTGGCCGGGTTCGGCGTTGCGACGGTGATTTTCGGGGCGGCCGGTCCTTTGCTGCAACGCTGGCTCGGACCCGACGCAGTCGGCAGCGACGTCGCGCCCGCCGTCCTGGTGTCGCTCGCGGCGCTGTTTGTGCTCGGCGCGGCCGACATGGTTTCCGTCTATATCCGCCAGTCGCTGATCCAGCTGCACACGCCCGACGAGATGCGCGGGCGCGTCGGTGCGGTGTCGACCCTGTTCATTTCGGGATCGAACGAGCTGGGCGAGGCGGAGAGCGGCTTCCTCGCCGGTCTGATCGGACCGGTGGCCGCGGTCGTGGCCGGCGGGGTCGGCGCGGTCCTGGTGACGATCGCCTGGGCGCGGATTTTCCCAGAGCTGCGCCGCGCGCGGACCTTCGATCCGCCCGAAACAATTGAATTTGTCCCCGTAAAGGAGAAGCCGGCATGAAGGCGAACACGATTCTGGCGACGATCGGCAACACCCCGCACATCCGGGCGAGCCGCCTGTTCCCCGACGCGGAAGTGTGGATCAAGTCCGAGCGGTCGAACCCCGGCGGCTCGATCAAGGACCGCATCGCGCTCGCCATGATCGAGGCGGCGGAGGAAGCCGGCGCGCTGAAGCCCGGCGGTACGATCGTCGAGCCGACCAGCGGCAACACGGGCGTCGGGCTTGCCATGGTCGCGGCGGTCAAGGGCTATCGCCTGATCCTGGTGATGCCCGAGAGCATGTCGATCGAGCGCCGCCGCCTGATGCTCGCCTATGGCGCGACCTTCGACCTGACCCCGCGTGAAAAGGGGATGAAGGGCGCAATCGAGCGCGCGACCGAGATCGTTCAGTCGACGCCGGGCGCGTGGATGCCCCAGCAGTTCGAAAACCCGGCCAATATCGCGGTGCATGTGCGCACCACCGCCAATGAGATCCTGGCCGATTTTGCCGAGTCACCGATTGATGCGATCATCACCGGGGTCGGCACCGGCGGGCATATCACCGGCGTGGCCGAGGCGCTGAAGCCGCATTGGCCGGCGCTCAAGGTCTATGCGGTCGAACCCGCCGCCTCGCCGGTCATTTCCGGCGGTCAGCCCGCGCCGCATCCCATCCAGGGGATCGGCGCCGGCTTCGTCCCCGCCAATCTGCACACCCCCGCGATCGACGGCGTGATCCAGGTCGATGCCGGCGAGGCCAAGGAAATGGCGCGCCGCGCCGCGCGTGAGGAGGGGATGCTGGTCGGCATCTCGTCGGGCGCGACGCTCGCGGCGATCGCGCGCAAGCTGCCCGAACTGCCCGCGGGATCGCGCGTGCTCGGGTTCAACTACGACACGGGCGAGCGGTATCTGTCGGTGCCCGACTTCCTGCCCGAACATTGATCCGGAACGATCGCGCCGACGACGGCGAAATCGCGTGATGCGTGCCGATCCCAGCGCGGGGCTGTCCGTGCCGCTGCGCGCCGCGATCGCACTGGTCGGCGGCATCGCGGTCGTGCTGCCGGCGGTCATCGTCACGGCAGTGCCGCCCGCCCGGCCGCCATCGCAGGCTGCGCGCGCGGCCGAGGCCCGGGTCATGCCCAAGGTGGTGGTGCCGCCGGTCGAGCCGATCCGGCTGCGCGAGCTGGCCCCGCGCGACGCGGTTGCGCTCAATGCGTCGGTTCCGTTTTCTGACGCACCCAACCCCGCCGCGCGGCCGTTCCGTTTTCGCGGTGCCCCGGAGGACCGTTCGCGCGCGATCGACTGCCTGGCGGCGGCGATGCTGTACGAAGCCGGCGATGATCCCGACGGCCAGCGTCCGGTCGCGCAGGTCGTGCTCAACCGGGTGCGCCACCCCGCCTTTCCCAAATCGATCTGCGGCGTGGTGTTCCAGGGATCGGACCGGCGGACAGGGTGCCAGTTCACCTTCACCTGCGATGGCGCGCTCGCCCGCGCCTATGCGCCGGCGCAATGGCGTCGTGCCCGCGATCTGGCGGCTGCCGCAATCGACGGGCGGGTCGACCGCCGCGTCGGGCATGCCACCCACTACCACACCGACTGGGTCGTGCCCTATTGGAGCGCGAGCCTGGACAAGATCGTCGCTGTCGGCACGCACCTGTTCTTTCGCTGGACGGGATGGTGGGGCACCCCTGCGGCGTTCCGCGGCAATGCGAGCGGTGTCGAGCCGCGTATCGCGCTGCTTGCCCCCTATTCCGCAAGCCATGAGGGCGCAGAGTCGGCGACGGCCGAGGATCCCGGCGCCAACATGATCGACGCGGTACCCGGCGGCGCGGTTACGTCCGCACCCGATCCGGTTGCGGACTTCGATACCTTTCTGGTCGCGCTGGATCCGCGTCTCGGTGCGTCGTCATATCCGGACTATGCGCGGCGCGTCTGCGGCCCACGCGACAGCTGCAAATTGCTGGGATGGCGCGACGCGGCACTGGCGCGCGAGGCGATCGCGAAGGATGGCGTGCTGTCGCCCAGGCTCCTCGCCACGATGTCGTTCAGCTATCTGCTTGACCGCAAACGTGGCTTTCAGCGTGTCCTGTGGAACTGCGCCGAGTTTCCGCGCGACAATCCGCGTGACTGCATGCGACGCGGGCTGGCGGCGGAGCGGCCCACCCCCGCCCCGACGCCGGTCCCGGATGCCAGCACCGCCCCGAAGCCGCTCGACGGGATACGGCGCAAACGCCCGCAGGGTGCCGCGCCGCCGGCGGTTCAGGTGGTGCCCGCCCCTATTGCCTCGCCGACTGCGCCGGTTTCCGCCCCCGCGTCTGCCAACTGATCCGCCCAGATCGCGCGCGCGGCAATTGCTGCACCCATGTCGCGCGCGATCGCAGTGTCGACGTCGATGATGCGCGGTGCGCGGATCTTGCCCGCCCCGGCGGTATCGATGTGGATACTCGCGATGCCGAGCAGGCGCTGCAACGGCCCCTGGCGCATGCGCACGACCTGAACCGCGCGGTCGGGGACGATCCAGGCTTCGCGCGACAGGACCCCGCGCGTCACCTGGAGCGAGCCGTCGAGAAGCGCATAGCGGTGATAACGCCGCGCGAGCAGCGCCGCGACGACCGGCAGCGGGGTGAGGACCAGCAAGGCGACCGCGGGCGGAAAGACGATGGTCGCGATCAGCACGGCCACCAGCGGTCCCGGCACGTTCAGGATCAGCGAGCGGACGATGTGGCGCGGCGAAACCTCGCGCAGCGGCAGCGGCTCGAACGGCGGCAGCACGGCGGCGGCGAGGATCGGGGCAATTTCATCGGGACGCGCGAGCGGTGCGATCGACTGGCGCCCGCCCTTGTCGTTGCTGCCGCCGAGTGTCTGGAGCTCAAGCGCCCGCCAGCCCAGCAGCCCGCTGATCGCGCCACGCCGGATCAGGGCGAGCTGGACACGGTTGATCGCGATGACGACCTCGGTTCGAGTCAACAGGCCGCGCACGCGGCGCAGCCGCTGCTCGATCCGGGTGAGGCGAAACCCGAATTCGCCGAGCAGGGTCTGGAGGACGCCGCTGGCTAGGCCGAGCATGATCGCCAGCACGCCGACGATCACGAACGACGCGATGTTCAGATAATGTGCGGCCTCGCGCTTGCCCGCCCGATACCACTCGTCGATCAGGTCGTAGTCGAAGTCGATCGCATCGCCGAGCGTGTTGAGGATCCCGAAGATCACCGCGATCCAGACCAGCGAGAACCGGAACAGGCCGAGCGTGAGGACGCGGCGAAGGTCCATCGCGAACAACGAATGTTCGTGGTCGGCGGCGGCGTCGGCATCGGGTCCCGCAAGCGGCGCGTCGCAACCGTCGGTGGCGGCGACACGGCGACGAAGGCTGCTCGCGCGGATCGTGGCGCGCAGCCGTTCGGCCTCCGTGGTGGCGACGCTGTCGAGCGTCGCTTCATCGGCATCGCCACCACCGGTTTCGATCCGCACCGTGACCAGTCCGAACAGCCGGGCGAGCGGCTTCTGCTCGAGCGAGACGTCCTGCACGCGCTCGAGCGGGATCGAGCGTCGGCTCTTGTTGAGGATACCGTCGGCGATGACCACCTCGTCCGCGGTGATCCGGTAGGTGAACGCGCGCCAGCGCAGCCATGCGACCAGCAGGCTGACGAGCCCGATCAGCCCGAGCACGGCAATCCCGACCAGCAGGCCGCGACGGTTGATCAACGGGATCAGCGCCGGAAGCCCCAACAGCGTGCGCGGGCTGGCGGCCAGGATACGGAGCAGGACGGTTCCGGGGTGAAGCCGGCGGGCCGGGTCTGCCGCGTCGGCCACGGCGTCGACGGTCAGGTCAGTCATCCCCGCGCCGCGATCGCTTCGCGGATGGTATCGCGGATCGCATCGGCGGTGTCGCGGCCGATGCCGGGCAGGTGCACGACGTTGCTTTCCGAACCGGCGGTGTAGAGCGACAGGCTCGCCACCGCGTAATGGCGTTCGACCGGCCCCTGGCTCACATCGATATGCTGCACGCGGCTGACGGGCACGATGGTGTGGCTGCGGAACAGCCAGCCCGACGCGACATGCAGTTCCCCGCCGGTAAAGGCATAGCCCCAACGCGACCAGCGCCGCCGGGTGGAAAACAGGATCGACCAGATCGCGAGCACCAGGACTGGAACGGCGACGAGGCCCGATACCGGCAGACGGTCCGCCAGCGCGAATTCAATGCCGATCGCGCCCGCAATTGCGACGATGGATTTCAGCGCCGCATCGACGCGCATCACACCGAGTTGCCCCGGCTCGAGCGGTTGCAAGGCAATCGGGGCGAGCATCGCCATCCCTATGCGTCAGGCGGGCGCGGTCGCTCAAGCGAAACCGCACCCGCCCGCATGCGGTCACGCGGCCAGGAACATTTCCGGGTCGAGCGCCATGATGCTGTCGCTGCCGCCCTCGATCTTGCGGCGATGCGCCCCCGCCTCGGGCAGGATGCGCTCGGCGAAGAAGCGCGCGGTCACGATCTTGCCCTCCATGAACTTCGCATCGCCCTGCCCTTCGGCCAACGCGGCGTGCGCCGCCTTCAGCATGCGCAGCCACATCATGCCGAGCGCGACGATGCCCATCAGATGCATGTAGCTGTAGGCGCCGGCACCGACCTGATTGGGGTTCTGGAGCCCGTTCTGGAGGAACCAGCCGGTCGCGGCCTGAAGGTCGTTGAGCGCACGCTCGAGGCGGGTGGCGAAGTCGGCGAGCTTCTCGTCGCCCTTTGCCGCGGCGATCTCCTCGCCCACCAGCTTGAACAGCGCCTGCACGGCGCGACCGCCATTCTGGGCGAGCTTGCGCCCGACCAGGTCCATCGCCTGCACGCCATTGGTGCCTTCGTAGATCATGGCGATACGGGCATCACGGACATACTGCTCCATGCCCCATTCCGCGATATAGCCATGGCCCCCATAGATTTGCTGGGCATCGGTCGCGATCTTGTAACCGAGGTCGGTGCCATAGCCCTTGATGACCGGGGTCAGCAGGCCGATCAGGTCGTCGGCAAGCTGCCGCTCCGCCTCGTCGGGGGCCATATGCGCAAGGTCGACCTGGAGCGCGCCCCACAGGCACAGCGCGCGCAGCCCCTCCAGGCTCGCCTTCGCCTCCATCAGCACGCGGCGGACATCGGGGTGGACGAACAGCGTGTCGGCCTTTTCGCCGGGCTCCGCCGCGCCGGTCAGCGCGCGGCCCTGACGACGGTCGCGCGCATAGTGCACCGCGTTCTGATAAGCGGTTTCGCCGACACCCAGGCCCTGCAGCCCGACGCCCAGCCGGGCGACGTTCATCATGATGAACATCGCGGCGAGGCCCTTCATCTCCTCGCCGACCAGCCAGCCCTTCGCGCCGTCATAGTTCATCACGCAGGTCGAATTGCCGTGGATGCCCATCTTGTGCTCGATCGACCCGCAGGTGACCGCGTTGCGTTCGCCCAGCGAGCCGTCATCGTTGACGATGAACTTCGGCACGACGAACAGGCTGATCCCCTTGGTCGATTCAGGCGCGCCGGGCGTCTTGGCGAGCACGAGGTGGATGATGTTGCTGGTCAGGTCATGTTCGCCCGACGAGATGAAGATCTTCGTGCCCGTGATCGAGTAGCTGCCGTCGGCATTGGGTTCGGCGCGGGTGCGGATCAGCCCCAGATCGGTGCCGCATTGCGGCTCGGTCAGGTTCATCGTGCCGCCCCATTCGCCCGACACCATCTTGGGAACGTATTTCTCCTTCTGCGCCTGCGACCCCTTGGCGAGCAGTGCTGCGACCGCGCCGTGGGTCAGCCCGGGGTACATGGCGAACGCCATGTTGGCGGAAATCATATATTCCTCGAACGCGGTCGAGATGAGGTGGGGCATCCCCTGACCGCCGAATTCTTCCGGCGCCGACAGCGTCGACCACCCGCTTTCGACCAGCTTGTCATAGGCTTCCTTGAAGCCCGCCGGCGTGGTGACGCTGCCGTCCGCGTGCCGGGTGCAGCCTTCCTGGTCGCCCGACTGGTTGATCGGGAACAGCACCTCGGCAACGAACTTGCCGCCTTCCTCCAGCACCGCGTCGACGATGTCGGGCGTCGCGCCGGTGAATCCGGGCAGATTGGCGAAGCGGTCGAGGCCGATCACATGGTCGAGCACAAAGCGCGTGTCGCGCACCGGCGGCGTATATTGCGGCATGTCGGGCGATCCTAGTCCTGAGGGTGTGTTTCGGTTTCGAGAAAGGTGACGAATTGCTGTAGCTCGGCGATCGCGGCGTCGATATCGCGTTTCTGCGCCCGCAACAGCGCGACGCGATCGCGGCAGCGCTGGATGGTCACGCGGCGCTGCACCCGGCGGCCGTCGCCGATATCGTAGAGGTCGATCATCTCGCGGATTTCGGCCAGGCTGAACCCGACGCGCTTCCCGCGCAAAATCCAGGCGAGCCGCGCACGGTCGCGATGCGAATAGATGCGCGCCAGACCCCGCCGCTCGGGCGAAATCAACCCTTCGTCCTCATAGAAGCGAAGCGCGCGCGGCGTGACGTCGAACTCGGCACACAGGTCCGAGATCGAGAAATATTCGCGGTCCGGCCGCGGTTCGATCGGGGCGAAAGTCGCGATCGTGGGCACGTTCGTCGCCATGGCGCATTCCTACGCCAGGTTTACGTGAACGTCAACTCCCGCAGAGCAATCGGCCGCGCGGATCGCGCAGCAATTGCGCCTCCGCCGGCGCATCGCTCAGGCGCTGGACCCGGAGCGCGGACAGGCTGGCGCGGCCCCGGCAGAGCGCCGCGCAACCCGTGGGAATGCGCGCCGGAAACGCGATCTCCTCCCCCTCGATCCGTGCGTCGAAGGCGCAGTCGCCCAGCTCGATGCGCAGCGCGGAACCCGACTGGGCGACCGTGCCGCGCGCGGTGCATCCGATCCCGTCGCCGTAATCGATCGTGACGCCGATGCGATAACGATCGCCCGCCGGCACGACGCAGACGCGGTCGGTTTCGCGGACGAAGACTCCAACCGGGTTGGCGACTCCCGGCGGCGGCACCAGCCCCTGCCGGATCGCGGCGGCTTCGATGGCGGCACCGGCATCGGCGGCGGTCGCCCCCTGCCCTTCCCCGCCGCCGCAGCCGGAAACCAGCCCGGCCAGCGCGATGATCAGCGGAAGCGTCCGGCGCGTCATTCGCGAACCAGTGCCCGCCCCTCGATCCGGCGGTAGAAGCAGCTTCGCGCACCGGTGTGGCATGCCGGCCCGGCCGGGGCGACGCGCAGCCAGACCGCGTCCTGATCGCAGTCGATGCGCGCTTCGAGCACGTGCAGCACGTGGCCCGAAGTCTCGCCTTTCTTCCACAGGCGCGCGCGGCTGCGCGACCAGAAATGCGCCTCGCCCGTCGCCAGGGTCAGGTCGAGCGCCTCGGCATTCATGTGTGCCACCATCAGGACTTCGCCGGTTGCGGCATCGGTGGCGACAGCGGTGATCAGTCCGCCGGCATCATAGCGGGGGTCGAGTGTCAGCCCGGTTTCGCGAGGATCCATGCCGCCGCGTTAGCGGCTTGCGCGGCGGCGGCCAAGCCAGAGGTGCCACCCGCGTCACCAACCCGCGTCGGGCAGGGCCAGATAGGCAAGCTCCGCCGCGCTGCTTTCGCGGCCGAGCGCGGCGTTGCGCGACGGAAAGCGCCCGAAGCGATCGATTACCTCGGCATGGGCGCGGGCGAAGCGAACCTGGTCGTCGAGCCCGGCGGCCTCGAAACATTCGATCGCGAAATGCTGCAGCCCGGCATGTTCGGCGTGCATCAACGGCATATAGAGGAACATGGCGCGTTCAGGCACGAGTGCGCGATCGAACCCGCGCCGGATCGCGCCGAGCGCGAGGGTCACCGCCAGCGTGTCGCCCGCGAACGCCTCACCAGAGCCGCGATGGATGTTGCGTGCGAACTGGTCGAGGACGATGATCGCGGCGAGGGCGGTGTCGGGGGTGTCGGTCCACCCCGCCGCGGTGCCGGCCTTCAACCGATCGAGCAGAGGCGCGAAGCGGGCGGCGATGCGGCGGTCCAGCCCCTCGTCCTTGGCGAAATGCGCGTCGCTGGACAGCGCGAACCAGAAGTCCAGGACCCCGGCGGCCTGGTCGGGGATCGTCCCCGGCGTCATGCGGCGGTCTTGCCGAACTCCTGGCGGGTCACGGGATGGCTGGACGACAGCCCGCCATCGACCACGATCGCCTGGCCGTTGACATAGCTCGCCGCGTCGGAAGCAAGGAACAGCGCGACCTGCGCGATCTCGTCCGGCTCGCCGCCCCGGCGCAGCGGATTGAGGCGGCCGATGCGATCCTCCTTGCCGTGCTCGCGCGCATATTCATAGGCGCGCGCGGTCATGCCGGTTTCGATCAGGCCGGGACAGATGGCGTTCACGCGTACATTGCTGCCCGACAATTGCTGCGCGCTGGTCTGGACCAGGCTGATGACGCCCGCCTTCGATGCCGAATAGGGCGGCCCGCCCGCGCCGGATCGAAGCCCCGCGACGCTGGCGGTGCAGACGATCGCGCCGCCGCCGCGCTCGACCATATGCGGCGCGGCGTGCTTGATCATCAGGAACGGGCCGATCAAGTTGACGCGCAATATCTCCGCCCAGTCGTCGGGCGTGACGTCGAACAATCCGGCGATGCCGCCCGAGATACCGGCATTGGCATAAGCGATGTCGAGCCCGCCGAATGAAGCGACCGCCAGCTCGACGGTGCGGATCACGTCCGCTTCATCGCCTGCGTCCATCTCGATCGCCTGGGCAGTGCCGCCCGCTTCGGCGATCATCGCGACGGTCTCATGCACGCCCACACTCTTGTCGGCGCAGATGACGCGCCCGCCCTCAGCCGCAAAGGCCCGCGACGTCGCGCGGCCAATGCCGGAGCCCGCGCCGGTGACGATGATCGACTTGTCCTGAAAGCGCATCATCCGTTCCTCCGCTCAGATCGTGACACCGCCGTCGATCACCATCGCCTGGCCGGTCATGAACGCGCTGGCCGGACTGGCGAGATAGACGACCGCGCCGGCGATATCCTCCGGTTCGCCGATCCGGCGCAGCGGCGTGCGGCTGTTGGTCGCGGCGATCCGCTTGGGGTCTTCCCACAGCGCCCGGGCAAAGTCGGTCTTGACCAGCCCCGGCGCGATGCAGTTCACGCGGACGTTGTGCGGGCCGTATTCGACCGCATAGTTGCGCGCGAGCTGGAAGTCGGCCGCCTTCGACACGTTATACGCGCCGATCATGCCGTCGCCGCGCAGGCCGCCGATCGAAGACACAATGACGATCGACCCGTCGCGGCGCTCGATCATCTCGGGTGCGACCAGCTGGATCAGCCAGTGATTGGCGAGGATGTTGTTGTCGAGGATCTTGCGGAACTGTTCGTCCTCGATGCCGGCCAGCGGTCCGTAATAGGGATTGGATGCGGCGTTGCAGACCAGCACGTCGATCCGCCCGAACGCGGCGCGCGTCTGATCGACCAGATTGGCGAGTGCGGCCTTGTGCGACAGGCTGGCCGCGACCGCGATGGCGCTGCCTTCGCCGTGTTTCGCGTTCAAATCGGCGGCGACCGTGTCGCAAGCATCCTGATTGCGGCTGGAAATGACCACCTTCGCGCCATGCGCGGCCAGCGCCTCGGCCGATGCCTTGCCGATGCCGCGCGACGATCCGGTGATGATCGCCACCTTGCCGGTCAGGTCGAACAGGTGAGTCATGGAAGGGGCTCCGGTTCAGAGGTTGGCGTCATCCGGGCGCAGGCTGGGATCTGTTGCCACATGGTGCGCTCATATGGCCTGAGACCCCAGCCTTCGCTGGGGTGACAGAAGGTGGGGATCGTCGTCCCGGCATAGGCCGGGACCGCCATCAAATCGGGCGCGCTCACGCCCCGGCCCGCTCTGCGAAATGCCATGCCGCTGCGGCCAGCGCGGGCAGCCGCTCGACGGTCGCCGCCGCCTGTTTGCTCGACGCATTGCCGTCGATCATCCGCTTCTTGATCCCCTGGACGATGCCGGTCAGGCGGAACAGGTTGTAGCTGAAATACCAGTCGAGCTGGGGCACGCCGTCGCGGCCCGTCGCGGCGCAGTAACGCGCCACGACCTCGGCGATGGTCGGGATGCCGGTTTCCGGACCGTCCAGTCCCTTGACGCCCGAGCGCCCTTCCGGCTCGGTCACCCAGTTCATCAGGAAATAGCTGAAATCCGCCAGCGGATCGCCCAGCGTCGACAGTTCCCAGTCGAGCACCGCCAGCACGCGCGGGCCGTCCTGCGCGAAGATCATGTTGTCGATGCGGTAATCGCCGTGGACGATCGAGGTACGCGTCTGTTCGGGGACGCTCCTGCCCAGAAACGCAATGAGCCGCTCGACTTCGGGCACATCGTCGGTCTGGCTCATGCGATACTGCTTGGTCCAGCGGGCGACCTGGCGCTCGAAATAATTGCCGGGCTTGCCATAGTCGCCCAGCCCCGCCGCCTCGTAATCGACCGCATGCAGCGCCGCCAACGTATCGACCATCGCATCGTAATAGGCCCGCCGCTGTCCGGGCGTCATGCCGGGCAGCGCGCCGTCCCACAACGTACGCCCGTCCACCATTTCCATGACGTAAAAGGCCGCGCCGAGCACGCCCGCGTCCTCGCACAGCCCATAAGGCCGTGCGACGGGAAAGCCGGTTGGGTGCAGTGCGGCGATCAGCCGGTATTCGCGCTCGACCGCATGGGCGGACGGCAGCAGCGGTCCGAACGGCTTGCGGCGCAGGACATAGGCGCCGCTGGCAGCGTCGATGCGGTAGGTCGGATTGCTCTGACCGCCGGGGAATTTGGCATAGGCAAGCGGCCCCGCATAGCCCGCGACGTTGGCGGCCATCCACGCCTCGAGCGCGGCGGGGTTCAGGTCGTCGGTCGCGACCATCGGCGCCGTCGCCTCGCTCATCTGAAGCGGATCACCGAGCGGACTGAATCGCCTTTGCGCAACTTGTCGAGCGCATCGTTGACCTGATCGAGCGCGATCGTCTCCGCCACCATCGTGTCGAGATCGAGCAGCCCGTCGAGATACATGCGCACCAATCGCGGCAGGTCGATCGGGAACTGGGTGGAGCCGAGCAGCGACCCCTGCAGCTTCTTGCCGGTCAGAAAGGTCGGGCCCGGGATCGACACGCTGTTGCCCGGCGCGATCATGCCCAGGATGGTGGCGGTGCCGCCGCGGCGCAGGATCGCCCAGGCGAGCTCGGCGGTCTGCGGCCGGCCGACCGCCTCGATCGCATAGTGGACGCCGCCGTCGGTCAGCTTGAGGACCGACTTGACCGCATTGTCCTCGCCCGGATCCATGACGTGCGTCGCGCCGAGCTTGCGCGCCAGATCGCGCTTCTCCGCCACCGGGTCGATGGCCAGGATCATGCCTGCCCCGGCGATCCTCGCCGCATTGATCGCGGCGAGCCCGATGCCGCCCGCGCCGATCACCGCGACGCGTTCGCCCGGCTTGACCTTGCTGTCGTTGAAGATCGCGCCCGCGCCGGTAATGACCGCACAGCCGAGCAGCGCCGCACGATCGAGCGGCATCGCCTTGTCGATCGCGACACAGGCGTTTTCATGGACGAGCATCTGCTCGGCAAAGGCGGACAGGTTGAGAAAGGGGGCGAGCGGCGTGCCGTCGTCGAGGGTCAACCGCGGCGAAGCGTCCGCCGGGCGGCGCGTCGAGGGATTGATGCACAGCGATGGCCGGCCGCTGATGCAGAATTCGCACGAGCCGCAGAACACGGTGAAGAAGGTAATGACGTGGTCGCCGGGGCGGACCGAGGTGACGCCCTCGCCCACCGCCTCGACCACGCCCGCCGCTTCATGGCCGGGCACCGTCGGCAGAGGGTGGGGAAAGGCGCCGTCGACAAAATGCAGGTCGGACCGGCAGACCCCGCACGCCGCGGTGCGGATCAGCACCTCACGCGGACCCGGCGCGTCGATGCGCACATCCTCGATGGTGAGCGACGTGCCGGGCTGGCGCAGGACGGCGGCCTTCATGCGAAACGCTCGGTCGTCCCGGCGGAGGCCGGGACCGCGATCAAGCGCGAGCGCTCCATCCTGCCAGAGGCCCCGGCCTGCGCCGGGGTGACGTGCTTGTAGGACGCTGCCCCCCAGTCCGTCGTCCCGGCGCAGGCCGGGACCTCAGGCAGAAGGTGGTGCAACGGCCGGATAGCGGCCCCGGCCTGCGAGGGCTCCTGCGCCGGGGCGACGTGGGTGGCGCTCACCGGGTCACCCCGATGTCGCCGCTCGACGCGCGGTCCGCTTTGTAATCGCCATATTTGCCCAGCTCGTGACGGGCGATGGTCCGGTTGTGCACCTCGTCCGGGCCGTCGGCGAAGCGCAGCGTGCGCATGCTCGCCCAGTTGTGCGCCAGCTCGAAATCGTCCGACACACCGCCGCCGCCATGCGCCTGGATCGCGTCGTCGAGGATCTGGAGCGCCATCGTCGGTGCCTGGACCTTGATCATGCTGATCTCCAGGTGCGCCGCCTTGTTGCCGGCGCGGTCCATCATGTCGGCGGCCTTGAGGCACAGCAGGCGCGTCATTTCGATGTCGATCCGCGCGCGGGCCAGTCGCTGCTCCCAGATCGAATGTTCGGCAATCCGCTTGCCGAACGCGACGCGTGACTGCAGCCGCCTGGCCATCGCCTCCAGCGCCTCCTCCGCCACGCCGATCGTGCGCATGCAGTGATGGATGCGCCCCGGCCCGAGACGACCCTGCGCGATCTCGAACCCGCGCCCCTCCCCCAGCAGCATGTTGTCGACCGGCACGCGGACATTGTCGAGCACCACTTCGCCATGCCCGTGCGGGGCGTGGTCATAGCCATAGACCGACAGCATCCGTTCAATCTTCACGCCGGGCGTGTCGAGCGGCACGAGGATCATGCTCTGCTGGGCATGGCGCGACGCGCCCGGATTGGTCTTGCCCATCACGATCGCAATCTTGCAGCGCGGATCGCCGGTGCCCGACGACCACCATTTGCGGCCGTTGATGACATAATGGTCGCCGTCGCGGACCATCGAGGTTTCGATGTTGGTCGCATCCGACGAAGCGACCGCCGGTTCGGTCATCAGGAAGGCCGAGCGGATCTCGCCGTTCATCAATGGCCGCAGCCACTGCTCCTTCTGTTCGCGGGTGCCGTAGCGGTGGAAAACCTCCATGTTGCCGGTGTCGGGCGCGGAGCAGTTGAAGACCTCCGACGCATAGCCGATTCGCCCCATTTCCTCGGCGCAAAGGGCGTATTCGAGGTTGGTGAGCTGCTCGCCCTCGAACGCGAACGTGTCGTCGACATGGGTCTGGCCCGAATGCGGCGGCATGAACAGGTTCCACAGCCCTGCGGCGCGCGCCTTGGCCTTCAACTCTTCGAGCACGGGCAGGACCTTCCAACGCTCGCCTTCGGCCATCTGACGGTGATAGTCGTGCCGCGCCGGACGAACATGGGTGGCGATGAAGCTGCGGACCCGATCCCGAAAATGGGTCTCCCGCTCGCTGAGCGTGAAATCCATGGCAGCCCTCCTATCCCGTTCGTTCACGATTTGCAGGCTGACTTAGGCCATACCCGATCTTCGGTAAAGCAGCTTTGGTCGAGATTTGACGTCCGGGAACCGCCGTTTCGTCGCACGGAAAAAAGCCACTGTTCCTTCGAATCACTTTTGCTAAGCTGTCATAATGGATGTATCGGAAAGCCTCCGTCCCACCGGGGGCCGCAGCAACGGGGAAATCGGGACGAAGCGGTTCCAGGCCAAGCGGGACGCGATCCTTGCCGCCGCCGCCGAAGCCATCAACGAACAAAGCGCCAAGGGCATGACCTTTGCCGACGTCGCGCGTCGCGTCGGCCTCAACACCACCAGCGTCACCTATTATTTCAAGCGCAAGGAGGACCTTGCGGCTGCCTGCTTCGAGCACACGCTCGGCCGGTTGCAAACGATGCTCAACGAAGCACTGGAAGCGTCGACGCCGGACGCGCGGGTGGAACGCTATCTCGACCTCAACATGAATCGGCTCGCCCGCATTCGCCGTGGCGAGGAACAGGCCTTCGCGATCCTGTCCGACCTGCGCGCGATGGAGGAGCCCGCCAAGTCGGAGCTGCTCGTCGGCTGGCGCGAGGTGTTCCGGAAGACGCGCAACCTGTGGGGCACCGGGGGATCGCGCGCACGCACCGACCTGCGCGGTGCACGCGCGCACGTCGTGCTGGAGAACACCTTCTGGCTGTCCGCCTGGCTCGATCGGTACGAACTCGACCAATATGGGCGGGTGGAAGCGCGGCTGATGGACGTGTTCCGTCACGGTATCGCCGCGCCGGGCGCGCACTGGACCCCCGAGCTGCTCGACCTGGCGCCCGCCGAACCCGAACCGGGCCGCGAGGCGTTCCTGCTCGCGGCGACCCGGCTGATCAACGAACTCGGCTATCGCGGCGCCTCGGTACAGCGCATCGCGTCCGAGCTCAACGTCACCAAGGGCAGCTTCTACCACCACCTCGATGCCAAGGACGACCTCGTCCTCGCCTGTTACCGGCGCAGTTTCGACCTGATGACCGCGGCGCAACGCGCGGCCGACCAACGTGGCGGGTCGCACTGGCAACGCCTGATCAACATCATCGCGACGCTGCTCGACATCCAGTTTTCGGAGCGCGGACCGCTGTTGCGCACTACCGCGCTCACCGGCCTTCCGCCCGACGCCCGACAGGCGATGGTCGACCGGTCGAACCGGATTGCGCGGCGCTTCGCCGGCATGATCAGCGACGGCATCGCGGAGGGGTCGATCCGCCCCGTCGACCCGCTGGTCGCATCGCAGGCGCTGATGTCGTTGCAGAACGCCGCGTTCGACATGCGCAAATGGGCGAGCACGATGCCGCGCGAGCGGGCGGTCGCTTTCTACGCCTCGACGCTCGCTTTCGGGCTGTTCGACGACCGGATGCTTGGCAGCGACGATTGAGACAGCAGGATTGTAGAACGCTGCCCTGCAAAGCCTGTTATGATGCGATTTGCGTCACACCCGGCGCGCTTCCAGCCGAAACGGGGCCGAACATGCACGCCGACAAGCCGATCTTCCGTCACATCCTCCTGGTTTCGCTCGCGCTCGCTGGCGCGGCGCCCGTCACGGCCGTCGCCTCGGTGCCGCTAATGGGGCAGGACGCAAAGTCGAACGACGCCGCCCGGATGCAGGACGACGAGGACAAGACGAAGAAGAAGGCCGAGGACATCGCCTCCCAGCCCGCACGCGACATCGGTGCCAAGGAAATCAAGGTGCCGCCCCTGCTCGCCGCCGCAGCGGAAGCGCCCTATACCATGACGGGCGTGGGCACATGCACCGCGCTGGCCGGCGCGATCGCCGACCTCAATCGCGAGCTCGGTCCCGACTTTTCCGAAGAACCGGCAAAGGAGAGCAAGAAGGGCAAGCTTGCCGAAGCCGGCGGACGCGCGGTGGTCAATTCGATCATCCCGTTCCGCGGCATCGTCCGCGAAGTGAGTGGCGCGGCGGCGGCCGACCGGCGATTGCAGGCGGCAATCGACGCGGGCTATGCACGGCGCGGCTTCCTGCGCGGCGTCCATCGCGCGCGCGGGTGCAAGACCGCGATCTGACGCGCGATCAGTGCGCGCGGCGCAGCAGCACGCCCGCGCGCCAGTAGTGCCAGATCGCCCACGGCGTGGCCGCAGCGAACAGGCACATCGACCAGCGCAGCGATTCGGTACCCAGGCTGGGTTTCAGCACGTCGCTGATCACGCCGACCAGAGTGGGGCCCAGCCCAAGCCCGACCAGGTTGATGATCAGCAGCGTGATCGCCGCCCACAGCGCCCGCAGCCGCACCGGCGCCAGCCCCTGGATCAACGCGAAGGTCGGTCCGAGATAGCTGTTGGCCAGCAGGACGTAGAGGAAATAGCAAAGCAGCGCCGCGACGGGCTCATCGAAAATGAAAAAGCCCAGCGTGAAGGGCAGCGCCGCGGTCTTGAGCACCGCCACCATCCAGGGTTGGGCATGGAGGCCGCGGTTGCGGGCGAGCCAGTCAGCCAGCCGACCGCCGCCCACCGCCGAGAGCGTTCCGACCACTGCGCCGATCGGCGACACGATCAGCGAGATGTCGAGCATCCGCAACCCGAGGGAGCGTTGCATGTAGCTCGGACCCCAGGCGGTCAGGCCATAGCCGATCATCGAGGTGAGCGTGACCGCCATCACGAGGTGAAAGGCGGGCGCGCTGATGGCCATCGCCCGAAAGCCGTCGACCAGGCTGGGCATCGCCCCACGCCCGGCATCGGTGCGCCGGTCCGCCATGCCGCGACGGGGTTCGACGACGAACAGGTAGACGATCACCGCCAGGGCCACCCCGGGCAATCCGATCGCGAACATCGCCACCCGCCAGCCATAGAAGCTGGCGATTGTACCGCCCAGAAAGGTGCCGATCGCGGCGCCGAGCACAACGCCGAGTGAATAGATACCCATCGCACCGGCGCGCTCTTCGGGCGGATAAAGATCGGCGATGATCGAATGGCTCGGCGGCGACGATCCCGCCTCGCCGATCCCGACGCCAATCCGTGCGGCCAGCAGCTGCGCGAAATTCTGGGCGAGCCCGCCGAGCGCGGTCATCAGGCTCCAGACCGCGAGCGAGACCGCGATGATGTTGCGGCGGTTGAAACGATCGGCAAGCCGCGCGACGGGGATGCCGAGCGTCGCATAGAACACGGCAAAAGCCAGGCCCGACAGCAACCCGAGCTGGGTGTCAGAAAGCTTGAGGTCGGCCTTGATCAGTTCCTGGAGGATCGCGAGGATCTGGCGATCCATGTAGCTGAAGAAGTAGGTGAGGGTCAGCAGCGCGAGCGTTAGCCCGCGACGATGCGTCGACCGGGCATCTGCGGCCGCCAAGGCATCGGCACCCATGTCCGTCACGGCGTCACTGCGCATCACCGCTTCCCGGACCCGGTCGCATGGAAATGGGGCGACCGCCTACGGCCGCCCCGCCCCACGATCAGAACTGCCCGCGCAGCGTGATCCCGTAAGTGCGCGGCTCCGCCAGGAACTGCGAGAAGAGCTGGCGCCCGCCGGGATATTGCGGATCGACGAACGGCGCCGACGTCGTGCCCGCCTGGAACGGCGAGTTGAACGCAACCTGCGCATAATCCTCGTCGAACAGGTTCTGTGCCCAGAATTCGACTGCCCAGCGCTGATCGGGTCCGCGCACGCCGATGCGCGCGTTCATCACGAAGAAGCTGTCCTGTTCCTTTTGCGGGAACAGGTCGGATCCGGTGTTGTAGTCGTCGGTCAGTCGGCCATCGAGGTAGAACAGACCGCTCAGCCCCGAAGAACCGATGTCCGGCGTCCACGAAAAGGACGACGTCACGACGATTTCCGGCGCGTTGGACAAGTTGTCGCCCGGCAGCTTGCGCAACGCGGGATCGAGCGGCGCGCCGTTGCTGTTGCCGACGACATTGTCGGCATAGCGCGTGTCCGCATAGGTGAAGCCCAGGTTGACGTTGACGTCGCGCACCGGCGACAGCGACGCTTCGAGCTCGACACCCTGCGACACGACGCCATAGGTCGTGTCGTCGGCCGCGCACGCCCCCGTCGTCGCCGACGTATCCCGATCACCGCCATTCAGGTCGGAATTGCAGCCATTGACCGTCTGGACGATAAACACCGTTCCGTTGAAGGTGTTCAGCTGGAAATTGTCGAACTCCTGGCGGAACGCGGCGAGGCTGACCGACACCGGACCGCGCTGATACTTCGCGCCGACTTCGTAGGCGTTGACGATTTCCTGGTCGAACTGGAGGTTGTTGACCAGCGCCTGCGCGCCGCCGACCGCCGCAAAGGGAAGGATCGGGCTCTTGAGCGCCGAACGGTCGAGATTGAAGCCGCCCGCCTTGTAGCCGCGAGAATAGCTGCCGTAGAGCAGCAGATCGGGCGTCGCCTTCCACGACGCGATTGCGGTGCCGGTGAACTCGTCCTCGCTGCGACGATCGTTGATCGACACGCCGTTGAGCTCCGCCGTCGAATTGCCCTGGCAGGACAAGCCGATGATCCCGCCGGCCGTTGCGGCCAGCGTCGGGTTGGTCAGGAAGCTGGCGAGTGCCGCCTGGTTCCCCGTGCACGCAGTATTGTCGTTGCCGAACGTTGCATCGAACCGCTTGCGCTCGTTGGTGTAACGCAGGCCCAGCGTCAGATCGATCGTGTCGGTAATGTGGATGATATTGTGCGTGAAGAACGCATAGTTGCGGCTGTTCTGAAAATAACGGTCACGGGTCGAACCCCGATTATTGAGCCCGTCGAGCCGATCCAGCGCGGCGTACACCAGCGGCGATGCGGCGCCGAACGCCGCTGGTCGCGCGGCAAGACATCCCGCCGAGGTCGGCGAATAGAGCGCCGCCAGACCGCCGCCCGACACGATCCGGCACGTCGCGAAGCGGCCATATTGGTTGCCGAAGCGCAGATTGTCGGTGACGGTCAGGTCTTCGTCGGCGTAATAGGCGCCGACAAGCCAGTCGAGCCGACCGTTGAACGCCTCGCCGTTCAGCCGCAGTTCCTGGCTGAACGTCTCGAAGCGACGGCTGGCCCCGCCATCGGCCGCGCGATAGAGGATGTCGACGGTGCCATAGTCGATGTCGCCGCCCTGATCGCTGTCGTAGCTGCGATATCCGGTGATCGACGTCAGCGTCGCGGCACCGAAATCCCAGTCGACCTGGCCCGAGAAGCCCCAGTCCTCGGTCGTGCCATCAAAGGAGCGGCCGGGCGATACCGAGACGTCGCGCGAATAGCCGGGGTTGAGCGCACTCAGATTCTGGCCGAGATCGCGCAGCACGTTGACGATGTTGTTCCCGTTCGCCTGGAGCGGCGACAGCGGCGTCGACGGGTTGTTGAGGTTTCCGATGAACGGATTGACCGAATTGTCGACATAGGTCGCCGCGCAGCACTTCTCGTCGCGGCGAGTATAGTCGCCGATCAGGCGGACGCGGATGTCGCTCGACGGTTCAAACAACAACTGGCCGCGGACGAAGAAGCGGTCACGGTCGTTGATGTCGGTGTCGTTGCGCGCGTCGTAGTAAAAGCCGTCGCGACGGGTGTAGACTGCGTCGATCCGCGTCGCGAGCGTCTCGCCGAGCGGAACGTTGATGTTCCCGGCGGCGCGGAAATAGTCGTAATTGCCATATTCAAGCTGGCCGCCGCCGGAGAAGTCGAACGACGGCGCCTTGCTGACGATGTTGATGATACCCGCCGACGCGTTGCGCCCGAACAGCGTGCCCTGCGGCCCGCGCAGCACTTCGATCCGCTCAATGTCGCCAAGCTCGTTCAGGCCGATGCCCGACCGCGAGCGGTAGACACCGTCGATGAAGACCGCGACCGAGCTTTCGAGGCCGGGATTGTCACCCACCGTGCCGATGCCGCGAATACGCGCCGAACCGTTGGCTTCCGAGCCCGTCGAGGACACGAGCAGCGACGGTGCGAGCTGGTTGAGCTGGCGAATGTCGGTCGCGCCCGACAATTGCAGGCTTTCCGCCGACACCGCGGACACGGCGACCGGCACGTCGGACAGCACCTGGGCGCGCCCCTGCGCCGTCACGATGATGTCGGCCGGGCCTTCATCCTCGCTCGCCTGCTGGGCCTCGCTTGCCGGCGCAGCGTCCTGCGCCAGGGCCGGCGCGGCCGCCATCATGAACGTCGAAATCGCGCAAGCAGAAAGCAGCTGCCGCTTCTTCATCATTCCTCTCCCGTCCTGGCTGCGCAGTCACCGCACATACCTGATACTCGAAGATGCGGCGATGTTGACGCGCCGTCAAGCGCGCTGACCTCGCGCTAATCACGGTTTTCAGGGATTGTTGCCATTTTGACATAGCGCCGGGCCGGGCCGGCCATCGCCCGGACCCGAGCTTTGAAAACGCCCCAGCGGTGTTGTCCGGGGGTGCCTCAGTAGCCGTTGAGTCGGGCGAAGCGTTCGCGGTGCCACGCCGCGTTGCCCCACATCGCCTCGACCACGCGCGACCGTTTGAGGACGAAGCCGACGTCATAGTCGTCGGTCATGCCGATCCCGCCGTGCAGCTGGATCGCCTCGCGGCTGACCAGGTTCATGACATCGCCGGCGAACGCCTTGGCCAGGCTGACCGTCTGCGACAGGTCGGAACGATTGGCGTCGATCGCCTCGAGCGCGCCCTCGACCACCGATCGCATCAGCTCGAGTTCGGTGAACAGCTTCGCCATGCGATGCTGGAGCGCCTGAAAGGTCGACAGCGGCTGGCCGAACTGGACACGCGTCTTCAGATAGTCGTTGACCGTCTGGAACGCGCTTTCGGCCATGCCCAGCATTTCGGCGCACGCCGCCGCCGCCGCCCGGTCGGTAACCGCGGTCAGCAGCCCATCGCCGCCGCCCGCGAGCCGTTCTGCGGCCGCACCGTCGAAACGGATTTCGGCATGGCTGCGCGCGTCGGTCATGCGGCGTCGCGCGCGCATAATCCCCTCGCCCGCCGGGACCAGGTAGACGCCGTCGGTTGCCGCGACGACGAACAGGCTCGCGCTGTCCCCCTCGGCCACGAACGCCTTGGTGCCGGTCAGCCGGCCATCGGCGACACGCGTGCTGATCCGGGTCGGGTTGAAATGCGGCCCCTCGTCCACCGCCAGTGCGGCGACGATTTCGCCGGTTGCGATGCGGGGCAGCCAGTGCGCCTGTTGGGCCTCGCTGCCACCGAGCAGGATCGCGCTGGTCGCCGCGGCCGTCGCCGCGAGGGGGGTCGCGACCAGGTTGCGGCCCAGCTGTTCCAGCACGATGCCGAGCGACAGATAGCCCATGCCGGCCCCGCCATGCGCTTCGGGCACGATGATGCCGGCAAATCCCATTTCCGCCTGCGCGCGCCAGTGCGCGACGTCATAGCCCTCGGGCGGCGCGGTGTCGCGCACCCGGCGAAAGGCGCTGACCGGCGCCTCGTTGTCCGCCCATTCGCGCGCCAGATCGCGCAGCATCGTCTGCTCTTCGGTCAATGCGGCCATTTCAGTTCCTCTGTTCCGGTCGCCGCCCGGCGCGAGCCGGGGCGACGCCATTCACTGGTGGTCGAGCATCCCCAGGATGCGCTTGGCGATCACATTGTTCTGGATCTCGCTCGATCCGCCATAGATCGACACCGCCTTGCCCCACAGCCACGCGCGCGTCTGGCCCAGCTCCTCCTCGGTGAAGCCCTCGCCTTCCCAGCCCAGGCCGTTCATCCCCATGATCTCGATCGCCAGTTCGGCGCGCTCCTGCATCACCTGCGCGCCGACATTCTTCATGATCGACGTTGCGGCCGACGGGCCCTGGTTCGACTTGGCGTCGATCGCCGCGCGGCGCAGCGTCATGGCAAAGGCGCGCATGTCCATTTCGTGGCGCACGATCCGCATGCGAAGGTCGCTGTCGGGGACGCGGCCATCCGCGTCGCCGAGATATTTCTTCGCCATCTGGCCCAGCGGCGTGCCGGCGAACATCCGCCCGGCGCTCGATCCGCCACCCGACAGGCTGGAGCGTTCGTGCTGAAGCAGCCGCTTGCCGATCGTCCAGCCCTGGCCCGGTGCCCCGACCAGATTTTCCTTGGGCACCTTCACGTCGGTGAAGAAGGTCTCGCAAAAGGGGGACGAGCCCGAAATCAGCTTGATCGGCCGCACCTCGACGCCGGGCGACTTCATGTCGATCAGCAGGAAGCTGATCCCCTCATGCTTCTTCGCCTTGTCGGTGCGGACCAGGGCAAAGCATTTGTCCGCCCATTGCCCGCCGCTGGTCCAGGTCTTCTGGCCGTTGACGAGATAATGGTCGCCCTTGTCTTCGGCAAAGGTCTGAAGGTTGGCGAGATCGGAACCGGCATTGGGTTCCGAATAGCCCTGGCACCAGCGTACCTCGCCCTTGGCGATCGCCGGAATGTGCTCGCGCTTCTGCGCCTCGTTGCCATATTCGAGCAGGGTCGGCCCGAACATCATCACGCCCATGCTGCCGCTGACCGGGTTCCAGGCACCGACGCGACCCATCTCCTCGGCCAGGACGCGTGCCTCGGCGGGGCTCAGCCCGCCGCCGCCATATTCGACGGGCCAGGTGGGGACGCTCCACCCCTTCTCACCGATCGCCTTCTTCCACGCGGCCTCGTCCGGGCTCAGCTCTGACGGTCCCTCCAGCGCGGACAAGCCATGATCCTTGCCCTTGAGCGCGGGTGGGAAATGCTCGGCCAGCCAGGCCCGGGCAGTGGCCCGGAAGCTCTCGAGCGGATCGGTCACATCTTCGGCGCGCGTTGCCATCGGCTTCTCCTCTCCGGCGATCATCGGCCGGCACATCCACTTTCGAAACTGCGGTATGGCGTAATCGTCGTCAAGCCCGTCCATCGGCACGACCCTGCGGCGCAGGCTGCATGCCGATCACTTGGCGCACGCGCCGCGCGGGCGGTTGCCGGGGCGCGCACCCCGCCCCACATGACGTGCGCCCAAGGCGCAAATACACACACGGAGTCCCGCTGCCATGATCGAACTTTTTTACTGGCCGACCCCCAATGGCCACAAAATCACGATGTTCCTGGAAGAAGCCGGACTCGATTACCGGATCACACCGATCAACATTGCGGCCGGCGAGCAGTTCGATCCCGGTTTCCTGAAGATCGCGCCCAATAATCGCATGCCCGCGATCATCGATCATGCGCCCGCGGATGGCGGCGACCCGATCTCGATCTTCGAATCGGGCGCGATCCTCACCTATCTGGCCGACAAGACGGGCAAGTTCGGCGGCGCGACCCCGCGTGCGCGGATCGAGGTTTCGCAATGGCTGATGTGGCAGATGGGCGGGCTGGGACCGATGCTGGGCCAGAACCACCATTTCAGCCGCTACGCGCCGGAAAAGATCGAATATGCGATCAACCGCTACGTCAACGAAACCAATCGGCTCTACGGCGTGCTCGACCGGCGGCTGGCCGGCCGCGACTTTGTTGCGGGAGACTATTCGATCGCCGACATGGCCGCTTATCCGTGGATCGTGCCGCACGAGGCGCAGGGTCAGAATCTCGCCGATTTCCCGAACCTGAAGCGTTGGTTCGAATCGATCGCGGCACGCCCCGGAACGAAGGCCGCCTATGCGAAGGCGGAGGGGTTGAATACGACCCCCGTGGTGACGGAGGAATCACGCAAGATCCTGTTCGGTCAGACCGCAAAGGCCGGCGGCTGAGCGGACGACGGCCCCGCACCCTAACGTGCGGGGCCGGTCAGAGCTCGCGTCCGGGCCGGCGGCTGAGCGCGACGTCAAGGTGCCCGCCCGCGTCGACCAGAATTATCTCGCCCGTCATCGCACGCATCGCCGGGTCGAGCAGCGCGACGATGGGCGCGGCGACGTCTTCGGCCATCGTCGCCATCGCCATCGGCACCTGGGCGGCGACGCGCTGATTGAGCGCGGCAAATCCCTCTGCGCCCAGCCGGTCCGAGTACCAGCCGGTTCCGACATAGCCGGGCGCGACCGCATTGACCCGGATGGCGGGGGCGAGCACGCGCGCCATGCTCTTGGTCAGCGTGATCAGCGCGCCCTTCGAGCAGGCATAGGCGACCGAGGAGCCCATGCCGAACGCGCCCGCCACCGACGCCACGTTGACGATCGCGCTCGCCGGCCCGGCGCGAAGCTCGGGCGCACAGGCCCGCGTCATCTGGAAGGCGGCGACGGTGTTGACCCGATAGATGTCGACGAAATCGTCCGCCGACAGCGCCTCCAGATCCTCATGATTGGCGAACTTGGTCTTGCCGGCATTGTTGACCAGGAAATCGATGCGCCCGAACGCCGCCATCGTCGCATCGGCAAGCGCGCGACACGCGGTATCGTCCGCGATGTCGGCCTGAACCGCGATCGAGCCATTGGCGAGTTCTGCAACCAATGCTTCCGCCTTGTCGCGGCTGGTCGCGTAATTGATCGCGCAGCGCACGCCGCGCGCCGCCAGTGCACGCACCACCGCCGCGCCGATCCCCGTGCCGCCCCCGGTCACGATCGCGACGCGGCCGTCCATCGCATTCGCCATGCCTCGCTCCTTCTTTCAGCATCCCTGCGTTTTTCGAATGTCGCGTATGGCATTTGCCGATCCGATCGCCTAGCTGCGACCAGTCAACGGTGCGGGAGGAAGGATGGCGCGCGCGGCTGAACTGCTGGACGCCGATTTCGGCACGTTCTCGGACCTCGTGCGCGCGCACGGACGCGAGCGGCCCGATCATGTCGCGGTCATCGATGCGGTGGCGCGTACGACCTATCGCGAACTCGACCACATGATCGACCGGATCGCCGCCGCCCTGCAGCGCGACGGGCTGGCCAAGGGTGATCGCGTCGCGATCCTCGCCCTGCCCTGCGCGGCCTATGTCGCGGTGATGATCGGAACGCTGCGCGCTGGTGGCGTGCCCGCCCCGCTCGCCCCCTCGGCGACCCCGGCGCAGCTTCGCGCGATGATCGCGGATTGCGGCGCCCGCATGCTGTTCGCCGATGCGGCCGGCGTCGAGGCGTTGGGGGACGACGCGACGAGCATCGTGTCGACCGTGCGGATCGACCAGCCGCTCGACAGCTGGCTTGTCGACGTTGCCGAACCTGCGCCCGTCGCCGTCGGTCCGGCCGATGCGTTCACGATCATCTATTCGTCCGGCACGACCGGCACGCCGAAGGGGATCGTGCAGAGCCACGCGATGCGCTGGGCCTATGTGCGGGTCACCGCCACGGCGGGCTTTTCGGACGCGGTCACCATCGTCGCCACGCCGCTCTATTCGAATACGACCAACGTCACGTGGCTTCCGACGCTCGCTTATGGCGGCACGCTCGTCCTGATGGCGAAGTTCGATGCGCGGCGCTTCCTCGAACTCGCCGCGCAACATCGCGCGACGCACGTCATGCTGGTGCCCGTCCAGTATCAGCGGATCATGGCCGACCCCACGTTCGACCGGTTCGACCTGACAAGCTTCCAGCTCAAGGCGTGCACGAGCGCGCCGTTCAGCCCCGCGCTCAAGCGCGACGTGCTGGCCCGGTGGCCGGGGCTGCTCGTCGAATATTACGGCATGACCGAGGGCGGCGGGTCGACGATGCTGATCGCCAGCTACTTCCCCGAGAAGCTCCACACCGTCGGGCGGCCGATGGAGGGGCACGACATTCGCCTGATCGACGACGAGGGGCACGAGGTGCCGCCGGGCGCGACCGGCGAAGTGGTCAGCCGGTCGCCGGCGCGCATGTCCGGCTATCACAATCGCGACGACGCGACGCAGGCCGCGACGTGGATCGCGCCCGACGGGACGCGCTTCATTCGCCACGGCGATATCGGCCGCTTCGACGCGGACGGCTTTCTGATCCTGATGGACCGCAAGAAGGACCTGATCATCTCGGGCGGGTTCAACATCTATCCGTCGGACCTCGAGGCCGTGCTGGCGACGCACCCGGCAGTGGCGGACTGCACGGTGATCGGCGTGCCGTCCGATCAATGGGGAGAAACCCCGGTCGGCGTCTTCGTGCCCCGGCGGGACGCGGATGCCGCGCCTGACGAGATTCTCGCCTGGTTCAACGCGCAGGTCGGCAAGACCCAGCGCCTGTCCGCGCTCCACGCGATCGAGGAGCTGCCGCGCAGCGCGATCGGCAAGGTGCTGAAGCGCGAGTTGCGCGACCGCTTCGCGCGCGAGGCGGCATGACCGCGCTCGCCACGCTGCTGGCGGAGGCGCGTCCCGCCGGCGATGGCTTCGTCGCCACCATCCCCGAAACCTGGCTCCAGGGCCGCACGGCCTATGGCGGGCTTTCGGCCGCCCTCGCCCTGCACGCCGCGCTTGGCCTGGCCGACGACCTGCCGCCGCTGCGTTCGGCGCAGGTCAGCTTCATCGGGCCACTGGCCGGCGAAGTGACGGTCGAGCCGCTGCTGCTGCGTCGCGGCCGTAACGCCGCCTTCATCCAGGCCGATGTGCGGTCGGACGCCGGGCTGGGCCTGCGCGCGACCTTCGTGTTCATGGCGCAGATCGCCTCGACCATCGCCCGGGATGCGGCGTCACGCGCGCCGGTTCCGATCCCGCCCGCCGACGCGGCACTTTATGTCGGCCCCGACACCTTCTTCACCGGCAATTTCGAGTTCTACGATGTGAAGGAGGGGCTTGGCCCTGCCGAATGGTTGCGCTGGGCGCGCCTGCGCCACCGCGACGGCCTTCATCCGATGGTCGAGATGATGGCGATCGGCGACGCCCTGCCGCCTGCCGCGTTCAAGCTGTTGAGCGAACCGCGGCCGTTGAGCTCGCTGACGTGGATCCTGAACCTGACGACACCCGCACCCCGGACCGATGATGGCTGGTGGCTGCTCCGGGCGAACAGCGATCACGCCCGCGACGGCTATAGCAGCCAGTCGATGCGCATCTGGAACGCGGCCGGCGATCCGGTGGGCGAAGGGATGCAGGGCGTCGCCATCTTTGGCTGATCGTGCCGCGGGCGGCGACAAACTGCGACAATTTCGTCACGCGGTGACATCGGTCTGCGACAGCATCCGTCGATAAACCTCTCCAGACGGCAACGGTGCCGCGATGGAACGAGGACTTGCACGATGAAGAAGCTCATACTCCTGGCCGCGCTGTCGGCGACGACGCTCGGCGGGGTGGCGGTCGCCACCCAGGGCATGGCGCCGGGCGGCGGCATGGCACGCGGCGAGCGCATGCTGAAGCGCGTCGACACCAACAATGACGGCGCGATCAGCCGCGACGAGATGCGCGCGCAGGCGGAAAAGCGGTTCGCCCGCCGCGACGCGAACGGCGACGGCAAGCTGACGGCCGAGGAACTGCAGCGGCGCGGCGGCAAGCGCGATGGGCGCGGCCATGCCGGCCATCATGGCGGCGGTCGCGCACCGGGCGCGATGATCGACGGGATGTTCGAACGGCTCGACACCAACCGCGACGGATCGATCACCCGCGCCGAAGCCGACGCCGCCAAGGCGCAATGGGCGGCGCGTGGCGAACAGGTGCGCGCGGCGATGCTGAAGCGCGTCGACACCAACGGTGACCAGGCGATCAGCAAGGCCGAGGCGCTCGCCCAGGCCGATCAGCGCTTTGCGCGTCTGGACACCAACCGGGACGGCCGCATCGATGCCGACGAGCGTGCCGCGACCCGCGCCAAGTGGCGTGAGCGGTTCCAGCGCGGTGCGCCGGGCCCCGATGCCGCACTCGAAACCCCTGCGGGCGAGTGACGGCCACGCATCGCCGGGCGGCGACTTCCCCTCCCCGAACCGCCCGGCGATGCGATTGCCGCCCCTGCGCGGCCTGTTTCCTTCTGTCCGGACTGTGCTAGCCGATGGACATGGCTGATCTTCCTCATCTGCTGCTGGTCGACGACGAGCGCTCGATCCGCGAGCCGCTGGCGCAGTATCTCGGCAAGCAGGGCTTTCGCGTCACCCAGGCGGGTGACGCCGAAGGCGCGCGGTCGCGGCTGAGCGCCTATGCGATCGATCTTGCCATCGTCGATATCATGATGCCGGGCGAGGACGGGCTCAGCCTGTGCCGCCACATCCGCGCGACCAGCGACACGCCCGTCATCCTGCTGACCGCCAAGGCCGAAGAGACCGACCGGATCGTCGGGCTGGAAATGGGCGCCGACGACTATGTCGTGAAGCCGTTCTCCCCGCGCGAGCTCGCCGCGCGGATCAAGGTGGTGCTGCGCCGCGCCGCAACCGGCGTGCGCCAGCATGCGCCCGAAACCGGCGCCTTCGGCTTTGCCGGCTGGGTGCTCAAGACCGGCGAGCGCACGCTCGTCGACCGCGAGGGGGTCGAGGTGCCGATTTCGTCGGGCGAGTACAACCTGCTCCATGCGCTCGTGCTGCGGCCGCGCCAGGTGCTGACCCGCGACCAGTTGCTCGACCTGACCCAGGGGCGCGAGGCGCAGGCGTTCGACCGCGCGATCGACAATCAGGTCAGCCGGCTGCGCAAGAAGATCGAGCCCGACCCGAAGAACCCGTCGATCATCAAGACGGTCTGGGGCGGCGGCTACACGCTGGCCACCGAAGTCACCCGGCTGTGAAGCGGTTGCAGCTCTGGCCGCGCAGCCTGTCCGGCCAGATCGCGCTGCTCGTCGCGCTTGCGCTGTTCGTCGCGCAGGCGATCAATTTCGGGCTGTTGCTGCGCGAGCGCCGCATCGTGCGCTTCACCCAGGTGACCCTGCCCGCAATCACCCGCATCGTCGACGCGGTCGACCGCATCGAGAACGGGCGGTTCACCGGGTTGGGGTGGCAACGGCGCGGACGCGTGCGGCTGGTGGCGGCAAACCCCGTGCCGGGGCAGCTGCGCGCCGCGCGCGATGTCGAACGCGGCCTGGCGGAAGCATTGGACGAAGCCGGTATCGCACATGGGCGCATCGTCACCGGGGTGCGCCCCTTCGACCGCGGCGATCCGCGCATCGCCACCCTTGCCCCCCGCCGGATCGAACGGCTTCGCCGCTTTGGCGCCGAATTGCTGGTCGCAGTGGAACTGCCCGGGCGCGGCTGGCTGTCGCTCGCGATCGCCTGGCCGCGCAGCGACCTGGCCCTCATGTGGCGACTGGTCGCCCAGACGGTCATCCTTTACATCGTCGTGCTGATCCCGATCCTGTGGGCGGGCCGGCGCATTTCCGAGCCACTGCGCAGTCTTGCGGCGTCCGCGCGCGGCTTTCGCCCCGGCGCGCCGGCCGTCCGGATCGACGAGCGCGGACCGGGGGAGCTGCGCGATGTGATTTCCGCCTACAACGCGATGGGCGATCGCGTCACCGCGATGCTGGACGAAAAGGACCGGATGCTGGGCGCGATCGGCCATGACCTGCGCACGCCGCTCGCCGCGCTGCGCGTCCGCGTCGAATCGGTGGAGGACGAGCAGGATCGCGCGCGAATGGCGGACATCATTGCGGAAATGAGCCGCACGCTCGAGGATATCCTCTCGCTCGCACGCCTGGGCCGGCCGAGCGAAGCGATCACCGATGTCGACCTCGCCGCGCTCGTCGACGCGGTCGTCGCCGACTTCCATGACCTTGGCGCGGACGTGGTGACCGAGGACGCGCCGCGCACGCCGATGCGGCTGCGCCCGTCGCTGATGCGGCGCGCGCTGCGCAACCTGATCGAAAACGCGGTCAAATATGGCGGCTCGGCCGAGGTTCGGCTGACCGCGACCGCAACCGAGGCCCGGATCGAGGTCTGCGATCGCGGCCCGGGCATCCCGGCCGGACAGCTCGACGCGGTATTCGACCCGTTCATGCGCCTGGAGAACTCCCGCAATCGCGACACCGGCGGGATCGGCCTCGGCCTCGCGCTGGCCCGCGCGATCGTCGGCGATGCGGGCGGCGTGATCCGGCTGGCCAATCGCGACGGCGGCGGCCTGATCGCGACGGTCGTGCTGCCGCGCTGACTGGTCGCGGGGCGTGCGACCGCCTAGAAGCAGCCGGACATGATCAAGGTCGCGAGCTATAACATCCGCAAGGCGATCGGCACGGACCGGCGGCGGATGCCCGAACGGATCCTGGCCGTGCTCAACGAGATCGATGCCGATATCGTCGCGCTGCAGGAATGCGACCGGCGGTTCGGTGCGCGCACCGCGGTCCTCCCGCGCCACCTGCTCGACGAGCACAGCGACCTTCAGCCGGTGCCGCTCGCGCGGCGACCCGACAGCATGGGGTGGCATGGCAATGCGCTGCTGATCCGCAAATCGGCGTCGGTGCTTGCCGGCGAGGCATTGCACCTGCCCGCACTCGAGCCGCGCGGCGCGGTGACCGCGGACGTTCAGCTCGCCGGCCGCCCGCTGCGGATCGTGGGCATGCACCTCGACCTGTCGGGGCTTTGGCGGCGACGACAGGCGCATGCGGTGCTGTCGCACCTCGACGGCGCGGCCGAGCCGCTCCCGACGATCCTGATGGGCGACCTCAACGAATGGCGGCCGGCGGGCGGTTGTCTCGCCGATTTCGGCCGGGATCACCGGATCGTGCCGACCGGCCCCAGTTTTCACGCGCGCCGGCCGGTCGGACGGCTCGATCGGATCATCGTGTCAAGCGACTGGATTGTCGAAAGTTGCGGCGTCCATGCCAGCCGGGCGGCGCGCACCGCTTCCGATCACCTGCCGATCTGGGCTAGCCTTTCGCTGAAAAACTAGAACGGCAACGCCGGGGAGAGCGGCATGGAAGTGCGCGACAAGGAGCTGAGGCTCGCGCTGGTCTGCTATGGCGGCATCAGCCTGGCGATCTACATGCACGGCATTTCCAAGGAGATCTGGCACCTGGTCCGCGCCAGCCGCGCCTATCGCGAAGGCGAGCCCGCGACCCCGGGCAGCCAGGCAACCTATCGCGCGCTGCTTCACGAGATCGAGGCAACCGCCGGGATCAAGCTGCGCGTGCTGAACGACATCATCGCCGGCGCGAGCGCGGGCGGCATCAACGGCGTGTTCCTGGCCCAGGCGATCACCACCGGCCAGTCGCTCGACCCGCTGACCAATCTCTGGCTCGAGCTCGCGGATGTCGAGGCGCTGATCGACCCCGACCAGGCCCCGCAATCGGCGCTGACCAAGGCATGGGCGCGCCCGATCGCGTGGATGGCGCTCAACCGGATCAAGATGGTCGACGAGACGGTCGAGGCGAGCGCGCGCGAAGAGGTTCGCGACAAGCTCGACCATTTCGTGCGGTCGCGCTGGTTCGAGCCACCCTTTGGCGGCAAGCGCATGCTGCACATGTTGCTCGATGCCTTTGACGCCATGGCGGCGGCACCTGCGGGCCCGCGCCTGCTGCCGCCCGATCAGCCGCTCGACCTGTTCGTGACGGTGACCGATTTCGGCGGACATCCCGAGATGCTGCGGCTCAATTCGCCGCCCGAGGTGATGGAGACCGAACATCGGCTGGTGGTCGCCTTCAGCGATCGTGGCCAGGCGGGGGACGCGATCGGCGCACCCGCCGAGCTCGCCTTTGCGGCGCGCGCGACCTCGAGCTTTCCCGGGGCATTTCCGCCCTTTACGGTCGCCGAGCTTGACGAGGTGCTGGCCGAGCGCGGCGTCGAATGGACGGGGCGCGACGCGTTCCTCGCCCGCGCGCTGCCACGTCAGGCGGCTGCAAAAATGGCCGAAAGCGCGGTACTGATCGACGGATCGGTGCTGACCAATGCGCCGTTCGCCCCCGCCATCGACGCGCTGCGCGAACGCCCGGCGCGCCGCCAGATCGATCGGCGCTTCGTCTATATCGACCCGACGCCGGGCGCGCGCTTCGGCCTCTACGGCCGTGCCAAGGGCCCACCCGGCTTTTTCCAGACGCTGATCGCGTCGATCTCGGAACTGCCGCGACACCAGCCGATCCGCGACAATCTGGAATCGATCGCGACGCGATCCGACCGGATCGAGCGGCTGCGCCGGATCGTCGAGACGATCCGTGCGGAGGTCGAGCACGAGGTCGAGAGCCTGTTCGGCTATACCCTGTTCCTCGACTTTCCCACGTCCAAGCGGCTGATGGCGTGGCGTAACCGTGCCCAGGCACAGGCGGTGGCGCGTGCGGGGTTCGGTCACGCCGCCTATGGGCTCGTCAAGGTCGAGGGCGTGGTCGACCGGATCGCGGACCTGCTGCTGCGGGTCGGCGACGAACCGGGACCCGAGCGGCGGCGCACCATCCGCCAGTCGATCGCGCAGTGTGTCCACGCCCGCGGCTATGACCGCTTCGGCGGCAGCCGCCCGGGCACCGCCGACTTGACGACGATCGATTTCCTGCGCACCTTCGACCTCGGCTTTCGCATCCGCCGGTTGCGCCTGATGGCGCGCCGCCTGACCGAGCTCGACGCGCTGCACGTCGACAGCGACCTGCGGCCGATCCGCGACGCGGTCTATGCCGCGCTCGCCGTCTATCTCGATTGCGAGCGCCACAGCCGCTTCGCCGACCTGCGCCATGATGTCCGCGCGATGCGCGAGGAGGCGGGGCCTATCCTCGACCGGCTGGGCGCGGCGATGGACCTGCGCGCGCTCGACGCCCGGACCGAGGAACTGCTGTCGCAGGGGCTGTGCGGCCTGTCGCGCGAGTTGCGGCGGCCGTTGCTGCTTGCCTATCTCGGCTTCCCGTTCTTCGACATCGCCACGCTGCCGCTCCTGCAGGGCGAGGGGCTGGACGAGTTCGATCCGATCCGGGTCGACCGCATCTCGCCCGACGATGCTCCAAGCATTCGCAGCGGCGGGGCCGCGGCGACGCTGAAGGGCATCCAGTTCAACTATTTCGGGGCGTTCTTCAGCCGCGCCTATCGCGAGAACGACTATCTCTGGGGCCGCCTGCACGGCGCCGAGCGCATGATCGACATCGTACTGTCCACGCTCGGCGCGAACGCGCACCTCCCGCCGGGGCGCGTAACCGCCTTGAAGCGCGCGGCTTTTCTGGCGATCCTCGACGAGGAGCAATCGCGGCTGCAAACAATCCAGCCGCTGTTTGCGGAGCTGCGCGCCGAAATCGGCTGAAACCGGCCTTCAAGCTGGCAATGCGCGCGCGGGACGCATAAGATCACCCCCGGGATAGGCGGATCAAAGGATCAACATGCAGTTTTTGCGGACCCTGTTCTGGGCGTTGCTCGTCGGGCTGGCCGTCGCGTTCGCGTTCAATAACTGGGTGTCGGTCGATGTCCGCCTGTGGGGCGGCCTCGTCGCCCAGATCAACCTGCCGGTACTGCTGCTGCTCACCTTCCTGCTCGGTTTCGTTCCGGTCTATCTGCTCTATCGCACGTCCCGCTGGCGGATGCGCCAGCGCCTCGCCGCGTCCGAGCGCAACGTGATGGAACTGCGCAACGCCGCCCAGCTTCCCGCCTTTCCGCCGGAAACCGCGCCTCCCGGCCCGGTGGAACCACGCGAAGATCCGGACATGCTGCCGCTGGGCGCACCGCCGGCGGATGCGCGCTGATGCGCTCGCCGCTCTTCGTTGCGCTCGACACGCCCGATATCGATCGCGCGCGGTCGATCGCCACCCGCGTCCGCAATCATGTCGGCGGCATCAAGCTCGGCCTGGAGTTCTTCGCCGCCAACGGCCGGTCGGGCGTGCGCGAGATGGCGGGAATCGGTCTGCCGATCTTTCTCGATCTCAAGCTTCACGACATCCCCAACACCGTGGCCAAGGCGATCCAGGCGCTGCGGCCGCTCGAGCCCGCCATCCTGACCATTCATGCCGCCGGCGGCCGCGCGATGATGGAGGATGCGAAGGCGGCGGCGCCCACGGGTACGCGCGTCGTCGCGGTGACGATGCTCACCAGCCTCGACGGCGGCGACCTGCGCTCGATCGGCCTGGCGCCCGATCCGCATGAACAGGTGGTGCGGCTGACCGAACTGGCGTGCGCCGCCGGCATCGACGGCGTCGTGTGTTCGGGTGCCGAAGTCGCCGCCGCCAAGCGCGCCTGGCCGCAGGGCTTTTTCGTCGTCCCCGGCGTGCGGCCCGCCGATGGCCATGCCGGCGACCAGAAACGCGTGGTGACGCCGCGCGCTGCGCTCGACGCCGGCGCTTCGATCCTGGTGGTCGGCCGCCCGATCACGCAGGCCGAAGACCCCGACCAGGCCGCCCGCGCGATCGAAGCGACGCTCTGACCCCTATTATTCCGCCGCGTCGGGCAGCGACGGCGCGATGCTCAGCTTGGTCAGCGGGCGCGGCGACTGCTCGACCATTGGCAGCACGTCGATCGACTTGCCGCCGGTATCGACATTGAGCGTTTCGAACCGCCGTGCCTGCGTCATCACGTTCGATTCCAGGCTGCCGACGAACGCATTGTACGCCCCGTTCGCCAGTTCAAGATTGCGGCCGAGCCGGGCGACATGCTCGCCCATCTTGGCGACACGCGCGTGCAGTTCGCGCCCGAGCGCCGCGATCTCGCGTGCTTCGCCGGCCAGCTTCTCCTGCCGCCACACCGCCGCCACCGTGCGCGCGATCGCGATCAGGTTGGTCGGGGTCGCGATCAGCACGCGGCGATCGAACGCATAGTCCCAGAGGTCCGGCGCATGTTCGAGCGCGGCGGACAGGAAATGTTCGCCCGGCACGAACATGATGACGTAATCGGGCGCGTCCTCGAACTGCGCCTGATAGGCCTTGGCGCCCAGCGCGGTGACGTGCCCCTTCATCGACGCGACATGCGCGGCGAGGTGCGCGGCACGTTCGCCCTCGTCGACCGCGCCGAACGCGTCCTGATAGGCGTTGAGCGATACCTTGGCATCGATGACCAGCGATCGCCCGCCAGGGATGCGCACGATCGCATCGGGGCGCAGCCGACCGCCGTCCGCCTCGACGCTGACCTCCATCTGGAAATCGGTGTGCTCGGCAAGTCCGCAGCTTTCGAGCACGTTGCGCAGCTGCTGCTCGCCCCAGCGGCCGCGGGCCTTGGGGGCGGAACGCAGTGCGTTGACCAGCTTGGCGGCCTCCGACTTGACCGATTCCTGGCCGACCCGCATCGCCTCCATCAGCCCGGTCAGGTTGCCATAGGCTTCCTTGCGCTCGCCCTCGACACTGGCGATCTTCTCCTCATAGCGTTTGAGCGTCGCCTCGACCGGCTGGAGCAGCGCCTTAAGCTTGGCCTCGTTGCTCTCGCCGGCCTGGGAAAAGCGCGCGTCGGCACGCTCCAGAAACGCCTTCTGCGCTTCCGACAGCGATCGGTTGGCCAGTTCGTTGAACTGCGCCGCCATCAGCTCGCGCGCGTCCTTGAACTCCTGCAGCCGCGCCTCGAACGCCTCGGCCTTGGCCCGCAGGTCGACCAGCTCCAGCCGCGCCTGATCGCGCTCGTCGCGTAGCGACGCCATGGCCTCGCGCAGGGTTGGCACTTCCCGCGCCTGCTCGCTTGCGCGCGCCAGGTCGGTGATCGCGGCCTTGAACTCGGCCTGGAAATGATCGCGCTCGGCGCGCATCGCCGCGACGCCGCGATGGCCCAGCCACCAGCCGATCGCCAGCCCGCCGAGCAGCGCAATGATAAAGAAAAGGGCGGTGATCGGGTCCATCTGCGCTCCGCAAGAAAAGAACGAAGCGCGAACCTATCCGCTGGCGTGCCCGACGGCAAGCGTCGATCAGGCGGCCTTGCGCGCCTTGTTCAGCTTCTTGAGGATCATCTCGCGCTTCAGGCGCGACAGATGGTCGAGGAAGACGATGCCGTTCAGGTGATCCATCTCATGCTGGATGCACGTCGCGAGCAGGCCGGTGAACTGTTCGTCATGCTGGACGCCGTCTTCGTCGAGCCAGCGCACGCGACAGGTCGCCGGGCGCTCGACATCGGCATATTGGTCGGGGACCGACAGGCAGCCTTCGGTATAGACCGACTGCTCCTCGGACGGATCGACGATTTCGGGATTGATGAACACGCGCGGCTGGCGGATCGGCTTGCCGTCGGCGTCCTCCTCCTCCTGCAGGTCCATGACCAGCAGCCGCTTGGGCACGCCGACCTGGATCGCGGCCAGGCCGATGCCGGGAGCCGCATACATCGTCTCGAACATGTCGGCGATCAGCTGCTTGACCGCGTCGTCGATCGTCTCGACCGGGGTCGAGATCAGCCGCAGGCGCGGATCGGGCACTTCGATGATGGGAAGGATGGCCATGTCGGGGATTTAGGATTCGTCCGGTGCAGCGTCAAGCAATGGCCATCACCCCACCGGCCGCCGCGCCCGCAGCGCCTGCGCCAGCGTGCCCTCGTCCAGATAGTCGAGCTCGCCACCGACCGGCAGGCCATGCGCAAGCTGGGTGACGCGCACCGGGTGCCCCTCCAGCCGCTCGGCCAGATAGTGTGCGGTCGTCTGCCCCTCCAGCGTCGCGTTCATCGCCAGCACGACCTCGTCCACGCCGCCGTCGGCGACGCGCCGGATCAGCGCGTCGATGCTCAGATCCTCCGGCCCTACCCCGTCGAGCGCCGACAGTCGCCCGCCCAGCACATGGAAACGCCCGGGGAACAACCGCGCGCGATCAAGCGCCCACAGATCGGCGACCTCCTCCACCACGCACAGCGCGCGCGCATCGCGGCGCGGATCGGCGCAGACCGCGCACGGATCGCTCGTGTCGACATTCCCACAGGTCGAACATGGCGTCAGCCGTTCGGCGACCGCCTCCAGCGCGCGCAACAGCGGTTCGAGCGCGGTTTCACGCCGTTTGAGCAGGTGGAGCACCGCGCGCCGGGCCGAACGCGGGCCCAGTCCGGGCAAGCGGGCAAGGGCTTGGGTCAGCGTGTCGATTTCGCGCGAGGCCATGGTCGCCGATCAGATAGGGGGTTGCGCATGCCTTTGCCAAGCGGTTGAGACGGAGGCGATGCGGATCATCTTCATGGGAACCCCGGACTTCGCGGTGCCGGTGCTCGACGCGGTTGTCGCGGCGGGGCACGAGGTCGCGGTCGCCTATAGCCAGCCGCCGCGCCGCGCGGGTCGCGGCAAGGCGCTGACCCCCTCCCCCGTCCATGCCCGCGCCGAGGCACTTGGCATTGCGGTGCGCACCCCCGAACGGCTGCGCGATCCGGCCGAGCAGGCGGCGTTCGCGGCGCTGGAGGCCGATGTTGCGGTGGTCGCCGCCTATGGCCTCATCCTGCCGCGCGCCGTGCTCGATGCGCCGCGGCTGGGCTGCCTCAACGTCCACGCGTCGCTGCTGCCGCGCTGGCGCGGGGCGGCGCCGATCCAGCGCGCCATCCTGGCCGGCGATGCCGAGACCGGGGTCGGCATCATGCAAATGGAGGCCGGGCTGGATACCGGCCCGGTGCGGCTGGAGGGACGGACCCCGGTCGCGCGCAAGACCGCGGGCGCGCTCACCCGCGAACTGGCCGATATGGGCGCGCAGCTGATGGTCGCGGTACTGGCCGATCCCGCCGCCTATCCCCCGGTTACACAGGCGGAAACCGGCATCACCCATGCGCCCAAGATCGACAAGGCGGAAGCGCGCATCGACTTTGCCGCGACGGCGGATCAGGTCGAGCGTCAGGTCCGCGCCTTCAACCCCGCGCCCGGTGCCTTTTTCACGCTTGGCGACGAACGCGTGCGCGTGCTTGCGGCCGATGTCGTGGCGGGCAGCGGCGCGCCGGGCGAGGTGCTCGACGCGGCGCTTACCATCGCCTGCGGATCGGGGGCGATCCGCCCGGTACAGGTCCAGCGCGCCGGGCGGGGCGTCATGGCGCCGGACGAGCTGCTGCGCGGCTTTCCGATCGCGGCAGGCACGCGGTTGTGACGCGATTTGCGCTGACCGTGGAATTCGACGGCCGCCCGTTCATGGGCTGGCAGGCGCAGGCGCACGGCCCCAGCGTGCAAGCCGCGATCGAGCGCGCGATCTACGACGTCACCGGCGAGGAGGCGACCGTCCACGCTGCCGGGCGCACCGATGCGGGCGTGCACGGGCTGGCGATGCGCGCGCATTGCGATGTCGCGCGGTCGATCACCCCGTTTCGCCTGGGCGAGGCGCTCAACGCACGGCTGCGGCCCGATCCGGTCGCGATCCTCGATTGCGTCGAGGTCGCCGAAGACTGGCATGCGCGCTTTTCGTGCACTGCCCGGCATTACCGCTATCGCATCGTCAACCGGCGCGCGCCGCTGACCGTCGATCTGGGGCTGGCGTGGCGGATCGCCGCGCCGCTCGATGCGGATGCGATGGGTGAGGCGGCGGCGGTGCTGGTGGGGCGGCACGACTTCACCACCTTCCGATCGGCACATTGCCAGGCGGACAGCCCGCTGCGCACGCTCGACCGGCTGGACGTCGCGCGCATCGGTGACGAGATCCACGTCCATGCCTCGGCGCGGTCGTTCCTGCATCACCAGGTGCGATCGATGGTCGGCTGCCTCGCGCTCGTCGGCCAGGGCAAGTGGCAGCCCGGCGATGTCGGCGCCGCGCTTGCCGCACGCGATCGCGCCGCGCTCGGCCTCAATGCCCCGCCCGACGGGCTTTACTTCCTGCGCGCCGACTATCCGGGCGAGGTCAGTCGCGGCTGAACTGCGCGGCGAGCTCGACATGGGTCGACCAGCGGAACTGGCCGACCGGCTGGACCCAGTCGAGGCGGTGACCGCCCTCACACAACATCTTCGCATCGCGCGCGAAGGTGCTGGGATTACAGGAGATATATCCGATCCTGCGCACGCGCGATGCCGCGAGCGCCGTCGCCTGCTCGCGCGCGCCGGCCCGCGGCGGATCGAGCAGGACGCAGTCGAACCGTTCGAGCTCGGCCGTGTCGAGCGGGCGGCGGTACAGGTCGCGATGTTCGACGAACACCCGGCGCTGCATCGCATTGCCAGCAGCCTTGAGCGCGAGCACCGCGTCGCGCGCGCCCTCGGCGGCATAGACGCGCGCCGTCGCCGGCATTGCGAAGGTGAACGTGCCGAGCCCCGCGAACAGGTCAGCAACGGTCGTCGCCCCCGAGGCCACTTCGCGCGCCGCCGCCGCCAGCGCCGCTTCGCCGTCTGCGGTCGCCTGGAGAAATGCGGCGGGCGGGAGCGCCACAGGCACGCCCGCCAGCGTGATCGTCACCGGTTCGGGCTCGAAGCGCGATTCCGGCCCCATGCCGTCGTCGACCGCGAAGCGCGCAAGGCCATGGCGCAGCGCGAAGGCGGTGATCGCCTCCGCCGCGCGCAGCCCTTCGAAATCATGCCCGGTGACAAGCACGTCGGGCCCCTGATCCGCGAGCGCGAGATGGACGTCGACCCGGCCGCTGCGGGGCAGCATCGCCGCGAGCAGCCCGCGCAATGGCTGGACCAGTGCGAACAAACGCGGGTCGAGGATCGGGCATTCGGCGATGTCGATCAGCCGGTGGCTGCGCGCCTCGGCAAAGCCCAGATGCACCTGGCGACCGCGCCGCTCGGCGTGGAGCGTCGCGCGGCGGCGGCTGTGCGGCGGCGACAGGATCGGCGCACGGACCGGTGCCTCCAGGTCCTGGGCGGCGAGCGCGGTGGTCACGCGCGCGGCGACGAAGGCCGCGTAGGCAGCATCGTCGAGATGCTGGAGCTGGCAGCCGCCGCATTCGGGAAAGTGCTGGCATGGCGGCGTCTGGTGATGCGGACCGCGCACCAGCGTGCCGTCCGGCGCAACGTGATCGCCCGGCGCGGCGTGGCCGACATGGCGGCCATCGGCGGTCACGCCCTCCCCCCGCGCAGCGACGCGCACGACCGTCGCGGCGGCAGGATCGGGATCGGTCATCGACATTCGGCGATCGCTCCGGGGATCAGGGCTATCAGGTCGTCGGCGGCAAAGGCAGGATCGGCGGTGCGCGCGGCGTGGCCGTGCAGCCACGTCG